>DASVOW010000115.1:0-3254 GCA_036383155.1 Ktedonobacterales bacterium | reverse complement strand
CATCCAAACCCCCGTCTTCATGCCCGTAGGGACACATGCAACCGTGAAAGCCGTCGGTCCCGATGACCTGGAGGCCATGGGCGCGAGCATCGTGCTGTCAAACACCTATCACCTGCTGCTGCGCCCCGGACCAGAGCTCGTCGCCCACTTCGGCGGCCTGCATGGCTTCATGCGTTGGCCGCGTCCCATCCTGACCGATAGCGGCGGCTTCCAGGTCTTCAGTCTCGGCAAGCTGCGCGAGGTCAGCGACGCAGGCGTCCGCTTCCGCTCGCATCTCGACGGCTCCGAGGTCGTGCTCACGCCCCGCCGCGTCATGGAGATCGAGGCGCTGCTCGGCGCCGACATCATCCTGCCGCTCGATGAGTGTCCGCCCTATCCCTGCCCACCGGAGGAAGCCCGCCGCGCCACCGAGCGCACCCATCGCTGGGCTGAGCAAGCGCTAGCCGCCAAAGTTCGCCCCGATCAGGCGCTCTTCGGCATTCCGCAGGGCGGCATGGACCCCGACCTCCGTGCCGAAAGCGCCCGTTTCATCGGCAGCCTTCCGTTCGATGGCTTCTCCATCGGCGGCCTATCGGTCGGCGAGCCAAAACCACTGATGTGGCAGATGCTCGAAGCCGCCGTCCCCGAATTGCCCGATGGCAAGCCGCGTCACCTGCTGGGCGTCGGCTCACCCGACGACCTGCTGGAAGGCATCGCGCGTGGCGTGGACATGTTCGACTGCGTGCTGCCCACCCGCACCGCCCGCACCGGCGGACTCTATACCTCCGCCGGGCGCTTCAACATCCGCAACTCACGCTTCCGCGAGGAGCTTGGCCCGATCGACCCCACCTGCGACTGCTACACCTGCCGCACATTCAGCGCCGGCTACCTGCACCACCTGATCCGCGCCGAAGAAGACGAGACACGTGGCGAATTGCTCTATTACCGGCTCGCCAGCATCCACAACCTGCGCTTCCTGATCCGCCTCATGGATGGCGCCCGCGCCGCCATCCTCGAAGGCACGTTCCCCCAGTACCGCGCCCGCTTCCTGGAGGGCTTCACCCCACCCGATCGCGAGCAAGCCGAAGCACAGCGCCAGCGACGCGAGGCCAACGCGCGTTGAGTCGTCTCGCGCAGCGTCTTGTCTCAAACTCATCCGCTCGCCCCCGCACCTGATCCTGGCTCATATCTGGGAAGGCGTGGGGGTATGAAATGCCGGCCACACAATAGCCTTGACACATCCTCCCTGTTCGCTTATTATATCGATGATAGATATAACGAAATTCGATAGTATTGCGCCATCTGGGAGGAATGTTATGGGTAACGGTGCCGAGCGGGCGGAGGACTTTCTCCCGCTCACCCCGGCCGCATTTGCTATCCTTCTCGCCCTGGCGGGCGGTGAGAAACACGGCTACGCGATCATGCGGGAGATCGCCTCATCAAGCGAGGGCGTGCTCCGCGTCGGGCCGGGCACTCTGTACCATTCCATCAAGCAATTGCTCACCGGTGGCATCGTAGAAGAGTCGGGCGACCGCCCTGATCCAGCACTCGATGATCAGCGCCGTCGCTACTACCGGCTCACTGCACTCGGCAGACGTGTCGTTCAGGCGGAGGCCGTGCGCTTGGCGCGGCTGCTGCGCCAGGCAGAAGTCAATGGATTGTTTGACGGCGAGATCCAGTCTTGGGTCGGAGGAGCGTGATGAATAGACGTTCACTCTCGGGAAGGCGCCTCCTGGCTGTCTCCACCTCTGTCTATCGCGCTCTCCTCGTCTTCTATCCTCGCACGTTCAGGCGCGAGTTTGGTCCGCATTTGACTCAGGTCTTTGGTGATGTTTGCCACCAGGTCCAGAGCGAGCGCGGCACTGTTGGGATCCTCGAACTCTGGATGTTGACGATCTGCGATCTTGCTGTTAGCGCGCTTCACGAGCGCCAATTGGAGGGTGTTCACATGTCACGCTTGCCTAGACAGATTGTTGTCCGCATGGGAGGTGCTGCCGCGCTGCTCGGGGGAGCGCTCCTTCTGCTCAGCTTTGTTACGCACCCACATGGTCTCGCTCGTGCTGTTGTCCCAGGGAGTATCGTCTGTCTCTTGCTTGGCATGGTGGGTTTCCATGCGCTCCTCTGGGGCCGCGAGGGCTGGCTAGGAAAGCTCGGCTTCGCGCTGGTGGGCGTAGGTTTGGTGCTTGGTCTCATCGGGATGGCAGGCTCAGCCTTGGGGGTGCTCAACCCTAACCCCATCGCCCCAATCATCAACACTGGTGAACACGCCGGCCTCGTCTTCATCGGCGCCGGTATGCTGCTCTGGGGTATCCTCGTCTTAAGAATGAAGGCGCTGGGCCGCTGGAGCATTATGCCTTTGGTAATCGGCCTGTTCGGGTTGATGGGGATCGTATTCCTGAACCCAACCTTATTCTCGATGCTGGAGAACGGCGTGGTGCCGCGGATATTTGCCGCCTGCTGGATCCTTCTGGGCTACGCGCTCATCACGAGGCGGATCGATGCATCTGACGTCACGCCCCCAATAGCTGCCGTATAGCGTTACCTGCGGCCCGACAATGCATTCCCCTAAGCCCGTTTGACGCACGCTAAGTGCCGCGCATACAATTCCAGAGTGCGCGGCGCTTCGCATCGTCATTCCGCGAGCCGCCACTGGAGAAGCACAAACAATGGCAGAGGTGCAAGAGCAGCAAACGATACACGAGCCACTGAGCGCAGACACCGCGAGCAAATACGCCCGGCTACAAGAGATCCTGCGCGAGATGGGCTCGGTCCTGATAGCCTACTCCGGCGGAGTAGACAGCGCCGTGCTGCTCAAAGTCGCGACCGACACCCTGGGCGACCGCGCCATCGGCGTCCTCGCCTCCTCGCCGGCCTACGACGACGAAGAGACCGCCGATGCCGTACGCATGGCCGAGGAGATGGGCGCGCGTCTCATCCGCGTAGACACACATGAGCTGGACGACCCGCGCTACGCAGCCAACAGCGCCGACCGCTGCTACTTCTGCAAGACCGAGCTATTCGACCACCTCGAGCCTCTGGCGCAACGCCTCGACATCGCCCACACCGCCTACGGCATGAACGTAGACGACCGCGGCGACTGGCGACCCGGCCAGCGTGCCGCCCGTGAGCGCGGTGTGCGCGCCCCGCTCGACGAAGCCGGCATGGGCAAAGACGACATCCGCGCCGTAGCCCGCCACCTCGGCCTCTCCGTGTGGGACAAGCCCGCCCTCGCCTGCTACTCCTCGCGCATCCCCTACGGCACGCCCGTCACCGCC
>DASVOW010000114.1:0-2087 GCA_036383155.1 Ktedonobacterales bacterium | reverse complement strand
GTGTCACCGGCTTGGGAAGTACTGTTGTCATTGCGTATCTCTCCTGACCGACCGAGCGACCGTGTCGCATACGCTCATAGCCGCCTGGTCTCGCGAGAAGCTTCGGGGTGAATCAGCACACCTACCGTTGCGGACCCTGTGCATGCTACGCGGATGGCGTAGCGTCGAATTCCAGTGAAACATCAAAGTTGGGCGCCGAGTGTGTCAGCGCGCCCAGCGAGATCAGATCCACGCCCGTCGAGGCGACCGCCGCCAGCCGCGCGGTGTCTGTTCCAATATTGCCGGATGCTTCGATAATGGTGCGTGGCGCGTGTGTGCGGATCCATGCAACATTCGCGCGCATCCGCTCGATTGGCATGTTATCCAGCAGGATGACCTCCACCCCGGCCTCGACCGCATCCGACACCTCGTCCTCCGTCTCGCACTCCACCTCGATACGCAGCAGATGCGAAGCGGATGCGCGGGCCCGCTCGATGGCGGCACGAATCCCACCCGCAGCGGCAATGTGGTTGTCTTTGATCAGAATGCCATCATCCAAGCCGGCGCGATGGTTGTGCGCGCCGCCCATGCGCACGGCGTACTTCTCCAGTGCGCGCAAGCCAGGCGTTGTCTTGCGTGTATCGACCACCACGGCGCGTGTTCCCTCGACGGCGGCCATACACCGTGCCGCCAGCGTCGCGATACCCGAGAGCCGCCCCAGGAAGTTTAGAGCGGTACGTTCGGCGGTGAGGAGCGCCCGCGCGTCGCCAGAAAGACGCGCCAGCGTCGCCCCCGCCTCCACATGCGTGCCATCCGCGACCAGCGCCTTGACATGGATCGCCGGATCGAGCAGCCGGAACGTCAGCACAGCGATCGGCAGGCCCGCCACTACTCCTGGCTGGCGCGCGACGATGCGCCCCGAGGCCCGCGTGCCGGCGGGAATCGTCGCCTCCGTCGTCACGTCGCCGCGCCCCACGTCCTCGGCAAGCGCCCTGCGCACCAGCGCAGCGTCAAAGACCGGATCGAAAGCGGCGGGATCACGTAGAGACATAGTAGTATCAGACATGGCTTGCCACCTCCTCAGTTGTCCTCCTGGCGGATACCCTCTTGCCACCTGGGCGGATGTAGCGTAGCAGCGTATGGCCGCCGTCGCGGGAGGCGTCGCGGTCAGGATAGTCCTCGCGATAGTGCCCACCGCGACTCTCTCTGCGAGCCTGCGCCGCCGCCGTAATCGCCTGCGCCGCGAAGAGCATATTGGCGGTCTCCGGGTCGAATGGACCATCCTGGGCCAGAGCCCGAAGCTCCTCCTGAGCGGAGCGCAGCCCTGCCTCGTCGCGCCGCAGCGAGACACGCTCCCACATGATGCATCGCAATGTGGCACGCGTGACCCCGGCGACCGGAGCGTCCAGGCTGATTGCCGGCATGATCAAGCCCACCGTGTCTGCCCACTCTCCGGGGAGCGTTGGCTCATGTGGCCACGTCTCGGCGCCTGGAGCGGTTGTGGCGGCGAGTGCGCGAGCGGCGCGCTTGCCAAAGACCAGCCCTTCGAGCAGCGAATTGCTGGCAAGACGGTTGGCGCCATGCACCCCGGTACAGGAAACCTCACCCACCGCATAGAGTCCCGGGACTGTCGTTCGGGCCATCGTATCGACGGCGACACCTCCCATGAAGTAGTGCGCTGCCGGTGCAACGGGAATCAGGTCGCGCGCGAGGTCAAGCCCATACGTCCGGCAAGTGGCGGCAATCGTGGGGAAGCGCTCGCGCATCTCCTCCGCCGGCAGATGGCGCAGGTCGAGGAAGGCGCTTGGTGCGCTCTCGGCCAGCATCTCGCTCAGGATCGCCCGGGCGACGACATCACGCGGCGCCAGCTCGGCATCGGGATGGTAGCGTGGCATGAAGCGCTCGCCCGCGGCATTGCGCAGATATGCCCCCTCGCCGCGCACCGCCTCCGAGATCAGGAACGTCTCCTCTGCTCCCTTGGGAGGCGTCAGCACCGTAGGATGGAACTGCACGAATTCAAGATCGGCAAGGGCTGCTCCCGCCCGTGCCGCCAGCGCGACCCCATCGGCAGTCGCGCCCGCCGGATTCGAGGTGCGCAGCCACAGGCG
>DASVOW010000113.1:0-9023 GCA_036383155.1 Ktedonobacterales bacterium | reverse complement strand
CTCCGCCGTGCTCGATCCGAGTGTACCCACGCGTGCAGCGCGTCCACATGGGCCATGTCCTTCTGTGTGAAGGAGGACAGGCGCCCACCTGATCCTCTCCATGGGCGCACCCACGTGCGTCGTTCCTCGCACTCGCTTTCTAGCATCGCTCACCTTGCACCGCCATACGGCTCGACGTACGTATGCCGAGGTGGTCCAGCCGTTCGACGTCGGCGGTCGCGGCACACGGCACGTCCTAGTCCTAGTCCTAGTCCGTATGGCGGATGCTCGACACGCAGCCTGCAACGACAGACCGTTCCCCGAGCTCGAACATGAGCGCCTGATCGATGATGCCGCACCACCAGCCATTCGCTCTACGAGCAACATCACCCCGTCCACCTGCTACACAACCATCGGCACTTTGCCGCCGCGCACCAAACGCCAGACGTGGTCTGCATCTGGGAGGTGTGCGGTTACATTGCGTGTATCGACCACGAGTGGGGCGGACCGCACCACCTGCTCATAATCCACATCGGTATGATCCGTCACGATCACCACACAATCGGACGAGGCGATGGTCTCGTCGGTCAGGGGAGTTGTGTACTGGGTCTCGTGTCCGAGATCGAGTGCAGGCACATGCGCATCAGCATACGTGATCTGCGCGTGTCGCTCACGCAACAGCTCGATGACATCTAGAGCCGGTGATTCACGCACATCGCTCACATCACGCTTGTACGCCACGCCGAGGATCAGCACACGTGCGCCATTCAGGCATTTTTGCCGCTCGTTGAGCGCAAGTGCGATCTGGTTCACAACAAAGCGGGGCATCTCGCCGTTGACCTCGCTCGCCAGCTCGATGAAGCGTGCGCGATAATTCATGGACCGCAGCTTCCATGCAAGATAATGGGGGTCGATCGGGATACAGTGACCGCCGAGCCCCGGTCCGGGATAGAATGGCAAGAAGCCGAACGGCTTGGTGGCCGCCGCCTCAATGACCTCCCACACATCCACACCCAGAATGTTGGCCATCTGCGCCAATTCGTTGACCATGCCAATATTCACCGCACGAAACGTATTCTCCAGCAGCTTCACCAGCTCAGCCACCTGTGGCGTGCTGACGGGAACGACAGTGTCCACAGCGGCACGATATAAGGTCGCGGCGATCTGGGTACACTGCTGAGTCACGCCGCCGATCACTTTGGGCGTGTTGCGGACGGTGAAGTGCGGGTTGCCAGGATCAATCCGTTCCGGCGAGAAGGCGAGGAAGAAGTCGCTACCCACGTGCAGCCCTGTCGCTTCGAGCATGGGCAACAGGAGCTCTTCGGTTGTGCCAGGATATGTGGTGCTCTCCAGGACGATGAGCTGCTGTGCATGCAGCGTCTGTGCGACTCGTTCCGCGGCAGTCACCACATACGAAATATCCGGATCCTTCGTCTTCCGCAGAGGCGTCGGAACACAAATTGTGATCGTGTCGGCTTCAGCCAGGCGCGCGAAATTGGTCGTCGCGCTGAACGCGCCGCTCTGCACCTGCTGCTGGAAAACATCCCCGTCGACGTCCGGTATATAGCACAGCCCCGCGTTGAGTGAGGCAACCCGCATCTCGTCGATGTCGAAGCCAATCACACGAAAGCCTGCGCGCGCAAATTCAACCGCTAAGGGCAATCCGACATATCCGAGTCCCACCACGCTCACCACTGCGCGCCGCTGTTGAATACGGGTTATCAGCGTGTCCATCTATGTCGCCTCCAGGATCATTCAATCGGAACGACGCGCGAGTGGGGCGAGCACAGTGCATCGAGCGTGCGCGCCAATCCGTCGCGGACAGTGATCGAGGGCTCGTAGCCTAAGAGATGGCGGGCGCGGGTGATATCGGCAAGGCTGTCACGCACATCGCCGGGCCGCGGCTCGCGGTACTCGGGTTCGAGTGAGACATCAAGCAATGACCCGGCAATGCGCAGCACCTCGTTCAACGAAATCCGTTCACCACAGCCGACGTTGATGACCTGTCCCGCTGCATCCGGGACGTCAGCTGCGAGCAAGTTGGCGCGTACCACGTTTGCGACATACGTAAAGTCACGGGTCTGCTCGCCATCTCCAAAGACGACGGGGCGCTGCCGCTGCAGCAAGGTGCTGAGAAAGCGGGGAATCACCGCCGCATATTCTGAGGCTGGGTCTTGCCGTGGACCAAAGACGTTGAAGTAGCGCAGCACCACGGTCTCTAGTCGGTAGATCCGCGTGAATACGCCACACAGCAGTTCTCCCGTGAGCTTCTGCAGTGCGTATGGCGAAAGGGGATGGGGGCACATATCCTCCCGCTTGGGGAGCACAAGCGCATCGCCATACACCGATGAAGAGCCGGCATAGACAACGCGTCGCACCCCTGCATCCCGCGCGGCCAAAAGCACGTGTTGCGTCCCGTTGACGTTGGTCTCAAGCGATGTGACCGGATCGGCAATAGACCGGGGTACCGAGGCCAGTGCGGCCTGGTGAAA
The DNA here is from genome assembly GCA_036383155.1 of Ktedonobacterales bacterium. Lineage (GTDB taxonomy): Bacteria > Chloroflexota > Ktedonobacteria > Ktedonobacterales > JADMIN01 > DASVOW01. The sequence goes on along the minus strand of DASVOW010000113.1, from coordinate 6,552 downwards.
GACGACATCCACACCGGCGACAGCAGCCCGCACGGTCTGCAGGTCGCGCAGGTCGCCGCGGATGATTTCCACGCGGCCATCCAGGTCGCGCAGATTGGCCTCCTGTCCAGTGGCGAAGTTATCCAAGACACGCACAACGCCTCCACGCTCCACAAGCGCGTGCGCAAGGTGCGATCCTATGAAGCCCGCACCACCGGTGACGAGATATCTGCCAGCAGTCACGACTGAACACCTCAATTCTCAGGTCTCATGTGGGAAGAATCCCAAGCGGCAGAGCGAGGAACCAGATTCAAGGCATGTCATGGCTTGTACGCCATTTCGCGCGCTCCCCTACCTGTGCCAGGATTAGCTTTTCGTTTGCCTGTTCGTGGTGGCCAACATTACACAGCGCTGGGATGCCGGCACGATGAAGTATAGGGAGCGTGTACGCGCGGCGTGTATAGGCAGTGCGCCCGTATGGATGCGGGACACCCGTTTAAGTCGATGCCAGCAGCCGTGTTAGTTCATATGGCCTGTCGCCGTAGCCTGGCGTGGATACCAACACCCCGGGAACGCAAAGGTGCGTCATCGGCGCTATAGGGTGGATTCCCCAACCGCTCTAGGTGCCATTCACGGGACAGGTATAGCGCACATGCCCCATGCACGTCCGATAGTCCAGGTGTTCATAACTACTGCGTAGAACTGGGGAAGGAATGTCGACACCGCAGCCGAGTGCATATACCACCATCCTAGTCGGCGCAGTGGTTGGGCTGACCGCAGTGTCGAGCTACTGTGGCCTCAATCAAGTATCTGGCGGTGCTGCTGTTTTTACCGCTGAATAAGGGAGTGAACCCTTGAAGAGTTCTGGCATGTCGTCACGAGACCAGGTGCTTCGCCATGTCCTCAGGACGATCATCCCGTGGCGCAGGAGTGCGCTCGCGCTCGTGCTAGTTGGCCTCTCAGTGGCTGTGGGCGCTGCTGTGGCCTACCAGAGCGGAGGCCAAGCTACTAGCAGCCAGGCCGCTAGCAGCCAGGCCGCTAGCAGTACAGTGGCGCTCCGTAGTAACCAGAGCCAGGCGATCATCGAAGAAAATGCTTTAACGGGCAGCGCTGGCTGGATACTTACTCCACAGACTGTCGCAACGAAAGAAATCCAGGCGTATGCAAGTGCGGCATCCGCCTCGCCTGGACAGTCATTGACCTTTTACACGAGCGTCAAACAAGATGGTACTCCATACCAGGTTGATATCTACCGGCTCGGCTGGTATGGTGGTCTTGGAGGACGCTTATTATCCACCAGCCGCCACGTCGGAGAATTTCAAGGTAACTACGACCCAGTCGCGAAGAAGATAATCGATTGCCGCACCTGCCGTACAGACAGCAGCACTGGTCTCGCTGAGGCAAACTGGCACCCGTCTTTCCAGTTGACTGTACCGCCTACATGGGTGAGTGGCGTGTATATGGCCAAATTTACGGATGACCAGGGGAGTCGAACATACACAACGTTCGATGTGCGTGGTCGTCCGGACTCACAGTACATCGTTGTGACCCCGGATACAACCGTCGCAGCATATAACCAATGGGGCGGATACAGCCTGTACCGCGGACCGACTGACACGAGTGCGACCCGAGCAGTAAAAGTCTCGCTTGATCGGCCTCTTGAGGCTGAAGGCGCCGGTCAGGGTCTGCCGTACTGGATCAACTCTATTCGCTGGCTGGAGAGCCAGGGATACAATGTGTCCTACATGAGCGACATCGACCTGCACGAACACCCCGATCAGTTGCTCAAACATCGGGCCTACATCTCATTAGGGCACGATGAGTACTGGACCAAAGAGATGAGGGACGGCGTCGAGCATGCCCGCAATTCGGGCGTCGGCCTCGCCTTCCTCGACGCCGACGCTGCGTCCTGGCAGATGCGATTTGAACCAGACAGTCTGGGCGCCCAGGATCGAACGGTAGTGTGCTACAAGGATGCTACGAGCGATCCTCTCTTCGGTCGAGACAACAGTCGGGTGACCACCAAGTGGCGCGATAATCCGGTGAACCGCCCTGAGAACGCACTCATCGGCATCATGTACTCCAGCTACTCGGACGGTGGCACTGGCTTTCCCTGGCATCTGACGGCGACTTCAGCCAACCTCCCGCTCCTTCGGGAAACAGGTCTCCGTGCCGGGCAGCAGTATGGATGCGCCTTTGTCGGCTATGAGTGGGATCGTATCTTTGACAATGGCGCCACTCCTGCTGGATTGCAGGTAGTGAGTACCTCGAGCACCAGACCCACCACGGGCACTGAGGAAGGCGGGAGTCCTCCCACTAGCGCTTCCGATGTCAGCAATACGACGTACTATATTGCGCAGTCGGGAGCCCTCGTGTTTGCCACCGGGTCTATCTACTGGTCATTTTCGCTTGATAGCTTGCGGTTGGCGCCGGTTGGGCCATGCGCCCAACAAGATCGCGCCGTACCCGAGATGCAGCGCTTGATGGCGAACGTCATGGACGCGCTCGTCGTCCAGCACCCGCAACACCAGTCAGCCTAGTGCTCGACTAGTAGCCGTACGGCATGCAGCCTACCGCCAATGCCAACAGGGCGCACCCCCGTCTCGTCGGAGGGTATCACCGTATCTGCGACCTCAGTCAGCGCAAAGCGGCACGCACGCAAGCCGTATCCATACGTCTTGGAGCACGTACCAGCTACACTTTGAGCAGCACGATTCCTGAGTGCGGCCCGAGCGTGACACTGCCATTTGCGAGTGTTTGCCCATAGAGATCCTTGTAGGTGTTTGCGGGAAGCTGGACAGTGTACCCGTGCGAGGCTGACGGATTGACGATGGCCAACCCATGGGTAAAATTGCGAGAGTAAATAGGGCCCTTGCCTGACATGGCACCAATCGGTGAACCAATCCGTGCCGCATACTCAGGCCTCAGATACAAATTCCCGTATTCTTGGACGCCGGTGATGAACACAAAGCTATGTCGACCTTTCACCAGCAGGTAGTTCGCGAGAACCCATTGTACCTCTGTTCTAGAGATATTGGCGAAGCGCTCCGGCTCCTGGTTAGTCGAGGACCAGCCTTTACCGAGCGATGACAGATGCTGGAGCGCCTGCATCTTGGCCATCCACTCGTCTCCAGTCAGGTAGTTATTGCCCGACTCTCCCTCGTTTGTGAAGCCTTTCTCATCAACTACAATGTCCAGATACTGGTAGAGCGTGTACGAATCTGCGGCGTACGAGGGATCAAAAGAGAAGTTTCCACTCATTGTGGCATTGGGAAACGCCGCGTGCAGGCGTTCGTGCATGGTCTTTGCCCAGTTGAGCACAGCCCGGCGATACGCAGGGTCATTGCTTGTACCAGCAAATTGCTGTACCCACGCCCCTGTCTGGGTAAAGTGGCCGCAACGTCTTCCGGTCCAGTGTCCACTATTGTTTAGCGACAAGTTGTCAAACATGATCCCCCCGTACCCGGCCTGCAGGCGAGGTGCGAGATAGGTCGACCACATGTAGTTGAGTACAGACGGATTGGTGATATCGAGGGGGGGGTTTGCGTCTCCAAATTCATAGGCAATAGTCCTCCTATCACACTGGTATTCGATCCAGTCGGGATGATGTGCCTTAAACCAGGTGATGTCGTGGCCTTGATTGCCCGCGCGATCATACGGATAGTAGGAGGTGTTGTAGACACCCGGAGGCTCCGTTGCGTAACTTGACCCGCCGACATAATCGACCTTGCCCATTTCAACCTTCGGATCGCTGATGTTAAAGTTGAATGGAAGGCTAATATGGATATTGTTCGTGGTGTCAGGCAACCCGGGGTAGCTTTTTCCGGTTGTCACAGGATCGGCCGCCGTTGGGTTGGCGGTCGGATCCAGGTTGATGACATCAGGGCGATCCATCGCACACCCCTCCAAAACGATCATAAGCGCCATCATTAGCTGAGCCACGGCTACCGGTACAAGGCGTGTGCGCCTGAACCGTCGCTCTGACGATCTCATGCGACAAAGATGGATGTCGCTCAGATGAGCTTGCACTCGGGTCACGTGCCGTATGTATGGAAGCAGGTACATAGTATTCCCCATGCAGTGAACAGCGAGAATAGAGAGACGAGGGACATCGTCCATGGCGCTGCGAAGCCGCTCTTCGATGCGTGACGCATTGTCAGTTGCGGCATCGCCTGTGCCACGACCTACGCGTCCTTTGTGCGGCAGCGGTGACTTTGGGCGGAAGGGGCACGCAGCCGCCGACCATGCGCCGGTCCCGCAGTACGCTTCCCCCTTGGTGTGCATGTGCTAGCGTCAGCTGAAGAACCTATCGCCTAGATGCCCCGTACAGTCTGCGAAAGGCTGCGTCTGTTCACACATGAGGCGGCGCGGATAGCTCCTTGGTGACGCAGCCGAAACGGCGCCACCCAGGGCCTGCCAGCAGCCGCTCTCTCTAACATCCGCTGCCGGTCCCATCTATGCCTGATGCCTTATTCCTTCGAATTTCATTATACCTTCGATTTCGTTGGTTCCGTCCGCCATTGCGCGTCCACCATCGTGCTCCCCCTTACTTGCTGTAGAGTGTACGCGAAGACTCCCGTAGGATATCCCACACGCTGACATGGCGTAAGCCCGCGATCACTGATGATTGCATTAGATGCATCAAGGACGCCTGCCCAGGCAGTGGCACGCGACTTTTCTCATGGCGGTGGTGGCGCTCGACAAGCTACTGTACCTGTAATTCATACGCAGTGTTATGTAGACAATTTGTGGGTGGCAGTCAACGAGTCCCTTGTTCCGTCGCGTACTACTGCCAGATCGGCAGGCGTGCGCAATGGGCAAAGCGACTGAGCAACCCAACGAAGAGGTTGGGAGAGGAGCGTTCGATGACGTTATCCTTGGAAACGCGTACTGAACTCGGGAGCGCATTCGCCGATGTCGTGGTCGTCGGTGCCGGCCCATACGGGCTTTCGGCCGCCGCGCACCTGTCACAACGGTCGCTCAAGGTGGCAAGCTTTGGCAAGCCCATGAGCCTCTGGCGTGAGCATATGCCCGAGGGCATGCTCCTCCGCTCCTACTGGTGGGCGACCAATCTCTCTGACCCACAGCACCACTACGGGCTGGCGCGCTACGCCCAGGAGACCAATCGCGAGTTGAGCGACCCACTACCAGGTGCCATCATTGCTGAGTACGGGCTTTGGTTCCAGCGCCATGCAGTGCCGCATTTGGACCAGACCTACGTCGAGCTCATCGAATGGGACTCCGCGCAATTTCGCGTGACCCTGACCGATGGTCGGACGCTTACCACGCGAGCTGTCGTGATGGCTCCTGGCATGCATTACTACGCGTATCGCCCCACTGCATATGCTCATCTGCCACCTGAGGTCGCGTCGCACACCTTTGATCATCACACGCTTGACCAGTTTGCCGGCAAGCGCGTGGCGGTGATAGGAGGTGGGCAGAGTGCCCTGGAGACTGCCGCCCTGCTGTGCGAAAAGGGCATTGAGGCTCACCTGGTAAACCGGCGTCCAATTCACTGGCTTACGGGCGATTCCTTGACCAATCGTACGCTCATTCGCCGTCTTCGCTATCCGAAGGCGGGAATCGCTCCCGGCTGGTTCAACTGGGGACTGGAGCACATACCGCTGGCTTTCTATCAGTTGCCGCGCGCCGCCAAAGACCAGTTGCTGCGTGACCGCGGGAGGTACGGTCCTGTGGGGGCCGCTTGGTTGAAACCCCGCATTCAGGGCCACGTCGTGCGTCACGATCAGCAACATGTGCTACAGATGAAAGAGACTTGCGGCACAGTAACGCTCACACTATCCGGCGATGGGGAGCTCAAGGTCGATCACGTGCTGCTTGCCACCGGCTATCAGGTGGATATCAAGCGACTCACCATTCTGCACCCAGCGCTGCTCGCCAAAGTGCAATCGTATCAGAACGCCCCCGTTCTCAATAGCTGGTTTGAGAGTAGCGTGCCGCGCCTGTATTTCCTCGGCATCTCATCGCTCCAAAGTCATGGTCCGCTGAACCGCTTTGTGGTAGGCACTGACGCAGCTGCGAGACGTGTAGCCAGTGCTGTTGCCACTGCGGTAGCTCAGCAGCCCACGTATGTTAGCTACAGACGGTCGTGAGATGTGCCTACCCAACCTGAGCCGGGTCAAATCAAAGCAAGCGGTTCAGTTGCTGGAGATTTCACCTATGAATGCGCCAGTAAATGCGCCGGCCAGATCCCAACGTGACGGCCGTCCGCGACAAGGAAGCGGTGGCAAGCAGCCCTTGGTCGCGGGCCTGCGCGCAGCAACGCGTTTGGCGCCCTACGATGCCCTAGTGCTCGATGCGGCCTTGCGGCAATCCCTGGTCACCGTACGCTCGCTGGGCCGCCACGGGCTACACGTTGCTGCGCTGGAATCGGCTGGAATGGCGCCGGCTTTCTCGTCGCGCTGGTGTCGGCAGGTGTTCCATGCGCCCGCGTTCGTGGAGAGCACGCAGCCTTATCTCTGCTATCTAGAGCGACTCCTGGAGCAGACGCCGGCGCGGGTCCTCATCGCCTCGTCAGACGGGGCAGTTGCCCTGCTCCAGGAACACCGTGAG
>DASVOW010000112.1:0-5398 GCA_036383155.1 Ktedonobacterales bacterium | reverse complement strand
GCGCGATTGGTATCGCTCTGGGGCCAGAATCTCCCGCCGCGGCCTCCCAAGAAACGTGACCACCCACGGGCCGAAGAGACGGAACACGATACCAATGCGAACGCTCACCTTGTGGAGAGAACGGCATCCTCAAGTTGAGGTGGAGACGTGGCCTCTGTGCGAACACTGTCGACGCCAGCGGCAATGGAAACGATTCGCCGAGGGCTAAGAGGGATGAGTATAGCAGCATCCATCGGCGGAGCGAACGAATGGGTACTCAAGCAAAAGCCGAAGATTGCAGGCTCTTACCCTCGAATGAGTTGGCTATGCTCCTCTTGCATAGCGGAAACCTCACCCTGCGAACACCCCTATCGCCTGAGGCTAGCGAATGCGCAACGAACTACATTTGAGGGAAGCGCAACATCGCCGCGTGTGCGGAGGAAGACACGGCAGATCAATCATTGTGCTGCGGTGAGACATTTTGCTACCGTCGCGCAGCTCGAGCAAAGGAGTCGATCGTGATGGATGCTCATATGGACAGCAGGGCGGTGCCCGCAACCGGTGGACGCATTGCGGCTGCACGCGCGACTTTAACGGGATTGCTTCCCCTAGCACTGGCTCAGTTCGTCTGCAGTTACGCTGGCTCCAACATGAATGTCGCCATCAACAGCATCGCCACGGACATCGGCACAACGGTACATGGCGTGCAAACGGTGATCACCCTCTTCACGCTGACGATGGCGGCCCTGATGATCCCCGGCAGCAAGCTGACCGACATTTGGGGGCGCAGATTTTGTTTTGTGACCGGCCTGACGGTCTATGGATTGGGGGCACTGATCGCATCATTCGCCCCGAACTTGGGCGTTCTGATGTTTGGCTATTCGCTGTTAGAGGGCGTTGGCTCCGCCTTGTTGATTCCACCTGTGTACATTCTGATCACGGTCAACTTCACCAACCTCGACATACGTGCCAAAGCCTTCGGCATCGTCAGCGCAGCCGCTGGAATCGGAGCCGCGGCCGGGCCATTGATCGGGGGGCTTATCACATCCACTATCAGCTGGCGGGCATCCTTCATCTTCCAGGTGTTGCTTGTCGCAGCGATTCTTGTGCTCAGCCGCCGCGTCATCGATCACGGAATCCAGGGCGCCAAGCCGCGCTTTGATCTCTTCGGAGCGGTCCTTTCGGCACTTGGCCTGTTCTTTGTCGTGTACGGCATTCTGCTGTCTGGAACGTATGGCTGGTTCATCGCAAACCAACCGTTTTCCATTGGCGGGACCGTCATCATCCCACAAGGCGGCATCTCTCCCGTCTGGCTCTTCGTCGCCATTGGTGCCGTCTTTTTGGTGTGGTTCTTTATCCATATCCGCAACCGAGAGCGAGCGGGCAAGGAGCCTCTCTTATCCACACGCCTGTTCCGCAACCGGACCTCTAACCTGGGGCTGGTGACGCAGAACATCCAGTGGCTGATCATGCAGGGAAGCTTCTTCGTGATCTCGGTCTTCGTCCAAACGGTGCGCGGATACAGCGCGATTCAAACGGGCCTACTGCTTACCCCTACGACTATCGGCCTACTGCTCACAGCGAGCCTTGCCCAAAGGATGGCGACGAGGCGTGCGCAACCGACCCTCATCCGCATAGGCTTTGCCGCGACTGTCGTCGGCATGCTCCTCCTATTGCTCTTCGCGCGTGCCGACTCAGGCTTCTTCACCTATGCCATCCCCCTGTTCTTGATGGGCATGGGCATCGGTGTCATGCTGACCTCGTCGGTCAATGTTGTCCAGGGCGCCTTTCCCGAGAAGGATCAGGGGGAAATCTCGGGGCTGTCGCGAAGCGTTTCGAATCTGGGCTCCGCGCTTGGGACTTCCATCGCCGGTTCAATACTGGTAGTTGCGGTGCGCCCGGGCAACCAGGAATATGCGCTGTCGTTCTTCGTCATGCTCATCATAGCTTGCATTGGCCTTTTCGCGGCTATACTGATTCCCGACTCTCAGCCCGTTGCGCAACGTTCCGCACAACCTTCCGTACAACCTAGCTAACCACGACGTTGTAGCATTCGTGCAACACATGACTACCCTGAGCTGCTCAGGGTAGTCATGTCTCATCACTCTGTGGGTGTATCGGCCGGAACTCGCTCATTCACTTTCGGCTATTGGGCGAAAGGTGTGGCAATTCAAAGCGTGGATGGGGGTTTACCATGGCAAAGCACAAGAAGTCAAAGGATTCGCAGCATGTGGTTGTCGCCGACCGTGCGATAGTTGACGACACTATCACGAGCGAGGTGGAACAGCAGGGCAAGATGCGCCGGAAGGAGTTCGAGCAGGCACTCAAGCCGCTCCAGGTTGAGTTGGTGAAGTTGCAGGAGTGGGTAAAGCACACTGGCGCCAAAGTATGCGTGCTCTTCGAGGGGCGGGATGCAGCCGGTAAGGGCGGTATCATCAAACTCATCACCGAGCGGACCAGTCCGCGGGTGTTCCGGGTGGTGGCTCTTCCTGCGCCAACAGAGCGGGAAAAGTCGCAAATGTATATACAGCGTTACCTCCCGCATCTACCTGCGGCTGGGGAAGTCGTGCTCTTCGATCGCAGTTGGTACAACCGAGCGGGTGTCGAGCGGGTGATGGGCTTCGCCACAGAGGCAGAGGTGGAGACATTTATGAAATATACGCCGCTGGTGGAGCGGACAGTCATCAACTCCGGCGTCATCCTCGTCAAGTATTGGCTGGAGGTGAGCATGGAGAACCAGACCGAGCGCTTTACAGAGCGCATCGACGACTATCGCAAGATCTGGAAGCTCAGCCCCATGGATCTGGAGAGCCATCGCCGCTGGTATGATTTTTCCCGTGCGCGCGACGCCATGTTTGCGGCTACCGACACCAACGAATCACCGTGGTATGTGGTGGACGCCAACGACCAGCGACGTGGGCGTCTCAACTGCGTTACTCATCTCCTCAGCGTGATCCCCTATGAAGACGTGCCTCATGACAAAGTGAAGCTGCCCGATCGACAGCCACGAGGCGATTACGTCGAGCCGGACTATGCATATCGTTACGTTCCAAAGAGGTACTAATAGCCACCGCTACCCTCTTGATACATAGCAAACAGATCGCTTGATAAGCGAAGGGCTGCATCCTCATCAGATGCAGCCCTTCTCAAACTGTGATGTCAGCGGAGTGCAGCTTATGGATACTGCCTCTATGGCGTGGCCACTGGGCCGGCGCCGCGCACGCCAAGGGTGGAGAGATCTACTACCCCCGCACCATGGTCAAGCTGATAGTTCAGGTTCATCGCAGCGTTGATCAGCGACAGGTGGGTGAACGCCTGCGGGAAGTTGCCGAGTTGCTCGCCCGTGAGTCCGATCTCCTCTCCAAACAACCCCAAATGGTTGCTGTAGGTGGCCATCTTCTCGAAGGTGAGCCGTGCCTCGTCCAGCCTACCGGAACGCGCGAGCGCGTCCACATACCAGTAGGTGCAGATGGAGAAGGTGCCCTCGTGGCCCAGTAGCCCATCCGGCGACGCTCCGGGGTTGTAGCGATACACCAAGCTATCGGAGACGAGTTCCTTGTCCATCGCATCCAGCGTCGAGAGCCATCTGGGGTCGAGCGGTGACACAAACTTGACCAGCGGCATCATCAGCAGGGAGGCGTCCAGCACGTCGGTATTGTAGTGCTGGACGAACGCACCGCGTTTTTCGTTGAAGCCCTTGTCCTGGATCTGCTGGTAGATTCGGTCGCGCTCTGTGGCCCAGCGCGCCACGTTCCCCGGCAAGCCGTGCGCGGCCGCTATACGGATCGTGCGGTCCATCGCCACCCAGGACATGAGGCGTCCGTAGACGAAGGGCTGCTGTCCGCCGCGCGTCTCCCAGATGCCCTCCTCCGGCTGGTCCCAATTTTCGGAGAGCCAGTCCATCACGCTGGCTACGCGCTTCCAACCGGGATACCCGATGGTGAACCCCCGTGTATCCATCTGATACAGGCTGTCCATCATCTCTCCATAAATGTCCAGCTGGAGTTGGTCCGCCGCGCCGTTCCCAATGCGCACGGGCCGCGAGCCCTGATAGCCCTCGAAGTGGTCCAGTGTCTCCTCGTGCAGGTCAGACGAGCCATCGACACGATACATGATCTTCAATGGCGGCTTGGATGCGTCGCCTGTGGGCTCTTCGACACGTGCGCTCACCCATTTCAAGAAGGCGAGCGCCTCATCGGTGTACCCCAGGCCCATCAGCGCATACACCGAGAACGAGGCGTCGCGGATCCAGGTAAAGCGGTAATCCCAGTTGCGCTCCCCGCCGACCTGTTCGGGGAGCCCCGTCGTGACAGCGGCGACGAGTGCGCCCGTCGGGGCATAGGTCATCAGCTTCAGCGTCATAGCCGAGCGGCTGACGATCTCGCGCCAGCGTCCCTGGTATGTCGAGCGGTTAAGCCAGGCTCGCCAGTACTCTAGCGTCGTCTGAAGCATATCGCGGACTTGTTGTGCGGAGATTGTCCCTGGATCGGTAGTGGACTCCGACTCCAGCATCACACCCGCGATCTGCCCCTGCCGTAGGGTGAATGAGGTGTAGAGGTCGTTCTCGCTGCGTGAAAGCTCGATTGGGTCGGCGCCCGCAGTCGTGTCGGCGTGCATGGTCAGCGAGAGCGCAGGCGTATGGAAGATCGCTCCCTTCCCAGCTATGGTCAGATCGTGCTGTTGGCGGCCATAGTCAAAGCGCGGTGCGCATTCCAGGCTGAACCGCATAGTGCCGCGCACAACCCGCACGAGACGCACTAGCCGGTGCTGATCGGTGGCCTGCTCGGGGTGGTCGATGGGCATGAAGTCGAGCACTTCACCCACGCCATCGGCGGCCATGAACCGGGTGATGAGCACAGCCGAATCAGGGAAGTACAAGTGCTTTGTGACGTAGTCAGGTCCATCCGGGGCGATTCGGAAATACCCGCCACGCTTCCGATCAAGTAACGCGGCGAAGACGCTCGGCGAGTCGAAGCGCGGGCAGCAGTACCAATCAATCGTGCCATCCGTCGTCACAAGCGCCGCCGTCTGCAAATCACCAATCAGGCCATGATCAGCAATTGGTGGAAAGCGATCCATAGCGTGCAACCTCCCCGTGAATTTCAGCCTCTGGGCCATAGCGCACCGTATGCCGGGCTCGCGGTGTATCTGCACTAGCGAGCGCCTCGCGCTCCTGGTGGCTCGTTATGCGCCTATGGAGCCACGAACCGCAGTTTGTATCCCGTGCACCTTTGCACCTTGACTACACCCACATGCAGATTGGTTACCGTCGAGTAAGACGGAAACGGTGACACGGGTTACATAGCCGAAGCTTGGTCGAAGTAATCCGAATGTGCGGCGAGTCCATAGATGACGAACAGGTCGATGGCTATGATGGCCAGGGCCATCAGGGGCGCCGCCGGAATGTAGAAGAACCACC
>DASVOW010000111.1:0-3956 GCA_036383155.1 Ktedonobacterales bacterium | reverse complement strand
CTAATCACCCTGGCCTCAATTTTGAACGGCTGAACACACGAGGAGAGTATTATTCAGCGCGAGTTAGTCAGCAGTATCGGGTGTTGGCGAAGCGCAAGCGCGACCACATGCTTTGGTTTTGGATTGGGTCGCATACTGAGTATGACAAGCTGATTGACCAACTCTGACGGGGAAATTGCCTCATGCGGGTCCTGATCACTGGAAGTTCCGGTCAACTGGGGAGTGAAATCGCTCGCCAGCTATGGGCGGAGCATGAAGTTGTGGGCGTGGATCTGGTGCCTGGGCCGTGGACGGCGCATGTTGGCGGCATCAACGATCAGGAGTTGATGCGCGGGCTGGCGAGGGATGTGGATGCAGTGATTCATACTGCCTCGCTGCATGCGCCACATGTGTCGCAGCTATCCAAACAAGCGTTTGTGGATACGAATATCAGCGGCACGCTGCATTTGCTCGAAGCGGCAGCGCAGGCACACGTACGGCGGTTTGTCTACACGAGCACGACGTCTGTGTATGGGTCCGCGTTGGTGCCGGTGGAGCGGGCTGTGTGGGTTACGGAAGATCTGGTGCCACGCTCACGCGACATCTACGACATTACCAAGGTCGCGGCGGAGCAGCTGTGCGCGCAGTTCTCTGTCGAATGTGGGTTGCCAGTCATCTGTTTACGGGTTTCGCGATTCTTCGACGAAGAGCCGGCCCTGGCGACGATTCATCGCATGTATCGTGGGGCGGATGTCCGTGACATTGCAGCGGCGCATCTGCTCGCGGTGATGAACGAGGACATACAGTATGGACTGTACAATGTGTCGGCGCGCTCACTGTTCGCGCAGTACGATCTGGCAGACTTGTTGCGCGATGCTCCACCAGTGATCTTGCGTTATGTTCCGAAGGCGGCGGACATCTTTCAGGAGCTTGGGTGGAAGCTTCCGGGCAGCATCGATCGGGTGTATGTGATCGAGAAGGCTGAGCGCGAGCTAGGGTATTCGCCGCGCTATAATTTCGCTGAGCGGCTACAGGAGATCCTGCCGACGTAAGGGGTAGGCGTTGTAGATAAATTGTCAGCAGCCGATCATCACCTATGAGCGGAGGACGCGATGCGTACATCAGTAGAGACGTTGCAAAGCGAGCTTGCCATGCTCGTGGGTGGGCATGCGCGAGCGGCGGTGGAGGGCGACGCGGTGGCGGGTGTGGCGCCACGGGTGGTGGTCGAGCCGGAGACCGAGGAGCAGGTGGCGGCGGTGCTGGCGTTCGCCGACCGTAGGGGGCTGACGGTGCTGCCGCGTGGTGGGGGGACGCAGCTTGGCATGGGAACGCCGCCAAGGAGTGGGGATATCGCGCTGAGCTTGGCGCGGCTGAATGGGATTGTCGAGCATGCGCCGCACGATCAGACGGTGAGTGTGGGGGCGGGGCTGACACTGGCAGAGTTGCAGGCCACGTTGGGGCATACGCATCAATGGCTGGCGCTCGATCCGGCGGTCGAGCAGGGCGCGACGATTGGGGGGCTGATCGCCACCAACGCATCGGGAGCGCGGCGGCTGCGGTATGGGGGCGTGCGCGACCAGATCATCGGCATCAGGGTGGCGCTGGCGGATGGCACGCTGGCCAAAGGGGGCGGCAAGGTGGTGAAGAACGTGGCGGGGTATGACCTGCCGAAGCTCTTCACGGGGGCGCTAGGGACGCTGGGGGTGATCGTCAGCGCGACATTCCGGCTGTATCCGCTGCCTACGGCGTCGCGCACGGTGCTGATTGGCGCGTCGTCGCCGGATGTGCTGGGTGAGATTGCGGTGAAGGTGATTGCTTCTACGCTGGTGCCGACCAGCATCGATCTCATACAGGATGGCGACGGTGGCGGGTATGTGCTGGCGGTGCGCTTCGAGTCGGGTGTGGCGGAGGCGGTGGTGGAACAGTGCGAGGCGTTGCTGGCGCTGGCGGGTGAGCCACGGACAGGAGCGCGGATGCTTGACGGCGAGGAGGAAGCGCAGTTCTGGCGCGAGGTGGAGGGGCGGCTTGCCCCGGCAGGGGGCGCACGGAATGGTGCGCAAGCGGAGGCTAGCCTGTTGCTGAAGGCGAGCGTGCTGCCGTCGGATGTGACGGGGTGGCTCGGCGGGCTGGAAGACGCGGCGCGGCGGCGCGAGGTGGCAGTGAGGTGGCGGGCGCATGCTGGACATGGGATCGTATATGCGCGGCTGAGCGGTAGGAGCGCGACGCTCGGCGAGATGATTGGGGAACTGCGGGCGATGGCGATGGCGCGGCGTGGTAGTCTGGTGGTACGTGATGCACCGCCAGAGATCGCGCGCGCAGTCGATGTATGGGGGCCGATTGGCGCACTGGATGTGATGCGCCGCCTGAAAGAACGATTCGACCCGCACGCTACGCTCAATCCAGGCCGTTTCGTGGGAGGTATCTAATCACGATGGATAGTCAAAACAGCTCGTCACAGCATGCATCCGACGCGAACGGCGCACATTCTTCCTCGGCGATTGGTCCTGAGCCTGCGCATGTGGTTGCGGCAGCGCAGGCGGCAGGGGAAAGCTCGCCCAGCGCCGGGGCGCTGGCCGTGGGCGTCGGCAGCGACATGGAGAGCGCGACGCAGATGACACAGCCGATATTCGGCGGCAACGGGTCCGCGATGCCTGCGGCGTTTCGCAAGGCGTTCGACGAGTATCACGCACCCGACCCGGAATTGATTGCCGATTGCGTGCATTGCGGGTTTTGTCTGCCTACCTGCCCCACCTATCTGTTGTGGGGTGAGGAGATGGACTCGCCGCGGGGGCGCATTCAACTGATGAAGATGGCGTCGCAGGGCGAGATCGGGATGACGGAGCGGCTGACGCGCCACATTGACCAGTGTTTGGGATGTATGGCGTGCGTCACGGCGTGCCCGTCAGGTGTGCAGTATGACAAGCTGATCGAGGCGACGCGCGCGCAGATCGACCGCCGCTACGAGCGCGGTATGCTCGACCGACTGTTCCGCTCGCTGGTGTTCCAGCTTTTTCCGCGGCCGGGCAGGCTGCGGGCGATGCTGCCGCTGCTATGGCTCTACCAGCGCAGTGGAGCGGCGCGGCTGCTGGAGTCGAGCCTGGCACAACGGGTAATCCCGGCGCGGCTGCGAGGGATGGCGTCGGTGCTGCCAACCGTTGATCTGGCGGCGATGTCGTCGCGTACCCCGGCGTATACGGTTGCGCATGGGACGAAGCGGCGGGCGCGGGTGGGCGTGTTGCTCGGTTGCGTGCAGCGGGTGTTCTTCGACGATGTGAATGCGGCGACGATTCGCGTGCTGGCCGCCGAGGGCTATGATGTGGTGGCTCCGGAGGCGCAGGGCTGCTGCGGCGCGCTTTCCTTCCACTCGGGCCGCGAGGGTGAAGGGCTGGAGTATGCGCGCAGGTTGATTGACGAATTCGAGTGGGCGGATGTGGAGCGGATCATCGTGAACGTCGCGGGGTGCGGCTCTTCGCTGAAGGAGTACGGCCACCTGCTGCGCGACGATCCGGAGTACGCCGAGCGGGCGCAGGTGTTCTCGGCGAAGGTGCGCGATGTGGCGGAGTTTTTGGCGGAGATGGAGCCACAGGCGCCGCGCCACCCGATCAACCTGCGGGTTGCCTATCACGATGCCTGCCACCTCAGCCACGCGCAGGGCATTCGCCGCCAGCCACGGACGGTGCTGCGGCAGATTCCGGGCATCGAGATTGTGGATATTCCGGAAGGCGAGATTTGCTGCGGCAGCGCGGGTACGTATAACTTGCTGCAGCCCCAGGCGGCGAGCGAGCTGGGCGAGCGAAAGGCGCGCAATGTGCTCAGCACGAAGCCGCAGGCGCTAGTGGCATCGAACGCGGGCTGTTTGTTGCAGATTCGAGCGTCTCTGCGACGGGTGGGCACCGATATTCCAACGTTCCACCCAGTGGAATTGGTGGATGCGTCGATTCGCGGGGTCGTGCCGGAAAGGGTGCGGGAGCAAGCGG
>DASVOW010000110.1:0-4607 GCA_036383155.1 Ktedonobacterales bacterium | reverse complement strand
ACCTTGTGCGTATATATTATGGTAAGCACGATGAATCGGAAGGGCGTGTACTAGACGCTTGCCGGGCCGCTTGCAAGGGATATGTGGGTCGAGCATCTTGTAATACGGCGCAAACATCGTATAATGTGTAGGTAGGACCTTGGTGCAGCGGTTATGCATCGGTCGATTGCTTCAAGCGCTGGATCGCCACGAAGTGCGAGTCTGGCGCGAGGGTGCTGGGAATGCGGAAGGCGCGGCAACGCGCTAAGAGATGCGATGTAGACGCCTGCTCGTCGGGACGGTCACACGATTACTCGCCGCATACCCAGCTTTTTTCTTGTAAACTTTCGAGATCCGCCACAACGCAAAGAGCAGCGGAATCTCCAGGAGGATAGTTTGGTGGGACTTCTTGAGCGGTTGGGTCTGCCAACCGGGCGAGCCACGAAGATTATCGATGGCCTGCATCCGGAGCAGCCTCATACAAGCGGGAACACGCCAAAGCCCGATATGCTGCCCATACCCGCTGGCGAGGATGGCCAGCGCACCCATACGAAACGCAACGTACTGGTAGCAATCAGCGGGCATGACCTTGACTGCGAAACAGTGACAATGGCCTGCAACATCGCCAAGATGAAGAAAGCAGGCGTTTACGCGATCTATGGCATCGAGGTGCCGCGCAAGCTGGCCATCGATGCGGAGTTGCCCCAGGAAACTGAGGCTGCCAGCGAGGCGCTGGAGCGCGCCGCCGCTGTCGCCGACCAGATGCACATGCGCCTCGATCCTGAGATTGTCCAGTCGCGAAACTTCGGCCAGAGCCTTGTCGACGAGGCTCGCGCCCATGAGTGCGCGCTGGTCATTCTCGGCCTTCCCTACCGTGTCGGCTTAGGCGGACGCTTCGACCTGGGCGAGACCGCCGACTATGTGCTGAAAAACGCACCGTGTCGCGTCTGGCTCATACGTGGCCAGCGCCCAGAGAACGCCGAACGCACCGAGCGCACGGAGCGCCGCGAGAGCATTAGCACCACGTTATAGCAGTTGGCTCCGTATTCCCTGCCCCCTCCCACATATTTCTGGGAGGGGGCATTTCCGCGTTCAGCTAGAACCCCTCCAGCTCGTGCTTGGGATCGCGCAGCATCAACGACGCCACAGCTTCGCGCACCGATTTTCCCTCAAAGAGCACCTGTGCGATTTCCTGTGTAATCGGCAGCTCCACATTCAGCTCCTCGGCCAGCTCCAGAGCGGCGCGTGTCGTCGTCACACCCTCCGCCACGGTCTTACGCTCGGCCAGCACCTCATCCAGCGCACGTCCCTTCGCCAGCTCCAGCCCGAGTGTCCTGTTACGGCTGAGCGGGCTGGTGCACGTCGCGATCAGGTCGCCCAGCCCGGCAAGACCCGCCAGTGTCAGCGGATTGGCGCCCGCCGCCACCCCCAGCCTTGAGATCTCCGCGAGCGCGCGCGTCATCAACGAGGCTCGCGCGTTGTCTCCATACTGCAGCCCATCGTTAATGCCGATGCCAATCGCGATGATGTTTTTCAGCGCGCCGCCCATCTCCACGCCGACCACATCGTGGCTCGTGTAGATGCGAAAGGTCGATGCCGTCAGTGCAGCCCGCGCCCGCTCCGCCGCCTCGGTCTCTCGCGCGGCAACCACCGCCGCCGCCGGCAACCCACGCGCGATCTCCGGCGCCAGATTGGGGCCGCTGAGCGCCGCCACGGCCACATGCTTCGGCAATTCCTGCTCAGCCACCTGGGTCAGGCGCAGCCGCGTCCCCAATTCGATGCCCTTGCTGGCGCAAACGACCACCGCATTCGGCGCGAGCAGCGGCGCCAGCATGCGAGTGTTCTCGCGGAGGCGCTGCGATGGAGTCACCAGCAATACCACCTCACGATCGCACACCGCCTCCTCCAGATCCGCCGTGACGCGCAGATTCGCCGGCAGCGGGAAACCCGGCAGGTAGGCGCGATTCTCACGGCCCCACTGCATCTCGCTCGCCCGCTGCGGCTGATGCTCCCACAATGTCACGTCCCCCACGTGAGCAGCCGTCGCGCTTCCGATTGCCCGCGCTTGGCGCACCCGCTCCATCGCGACGAGGCGTGCCAGCGTTGTCCCCCATGCCCCTGTGCCGATGACCGCGACGCGCGCCGTTGCCATCTCTTGCGTCACTTCTATCATAAGAACGCCTCCGACTTGCCCGGTCTGCTCTGTATGCTGCCGTCTCTATCAGGTTGCCCGATCCACTCTCCCTGGGAACGAATGCGGCAACATTATACGCGCTTGTACACGCTTCGCATACCACGAACTCCCAGCCTCACCAGGCAACCCGCCACAAGTCGCATGCTACAATGTATGAAGTGCTGTCAGTCGCAGCATGTCACGTCTTGAAAGTGAAAGTGAGCAATGCCTGTGATCGAGCGGCAAGGAGCGCATTCTACCTACCTGCACTTCGAACACCTCGCGGAGATCCCCGGCCTCACCCATGCCGTCTTCACACGGCGCGGCGGCTTCAGCTCGCAGCCATTCGCCGGGTTGAATGCCAGCTCCACCACCGGCGACGATCTGGGCATCGTCCTGCGCAACAAACAAGAGATCGTCGATGTTCTGGGGCTGCCTCTGGTCGGCGCCCGGCCCGTCCACGGCGGAACCGTCGCCCACGTCGCGCGCCCGACCTCAGTGGATGGAGATGCGGCCTGGCTGGAGCCGCTGCGATCGCGCCTGCGCCACACCGACGCCGATGCGATGATAGCCGATCAGACCGGATTCGCCCTCTGCTGGGCGTTCGGCGACTGTGCGCCTGTCCTGCTGGTCGATCCACACAGCAAAGGCTTTGCCCTGGTGCATGCCGGTTGGCGGGGCACTGCCATAGGCATCACCTACCGTGCCGTCCAGGCGATGACGGATCGCTACGGCACGCGACCCGCCGATATCCTCGCCGGCATTGGGCCGTCTATCGGCGCCTGCTGCTACGCCGTTAGGCGGGAAGTGTGCGAGCACTTCGACGCCAACCCGCTCGCGCGCGACACTGCGCTGTTTGTCGAGCGGTCAGCTGATGAGGCGGATAGCAACGTGCTTCCTGGTGACACACCCAATCTTGGGCGCGAAGAATCTGACTTCCCCTACCCCTACGGCCACCGCCACGAAGCCAAAACGGTCCTCTTCCTCGACATTCCCGAATCGAACCACCGTCAGCTTCTCGCCGCCGGAGTTGCCCCCGACCATATCGAATCATCAAGCTACTGCACCGGCTGTCGCACCGATCTCTTCTACTCCCACCGCCGCGAGCCCTGGCCCAGCGGACGCTTCGCCGTCGGCATCGGACGTTACTCTTGAACGTCTCGTGTGTTTGTCAGGTTGCATGCCAAAGCTGCGTGTGAGATACGTGTCTCCTGGCGTCGCTCATGCTCGTAGCCACAGGTATGCTTGCCTGTTAGCCCAAACCGATCTGCCGCATGAACGTCACCAGATCGTAGAAGAGGTTCTCCTCGGTGATCTGGTCGTTATCCCAGTGGGCGACGGTACAGAAATCGACATCGAACTTCTTATTGGTAGGTGGGATCTCCTTGCCGTCAGGACCCTTCATCGGACCCTTCATCGTGCCGGTGAAATGCGCAATCGAGCATGTCCAGTCACCAGAGGCGAAGAGGACCCGGTAGGGCCGGTTGTCGAGGTGCTGGTCGGGAAAGGTCTTGAAGAAGTCGAGGGATTCAGCGCGGTGATTGTCAAGACCATGAGTCGGCGGCTTTCCGGGCCAGGTGACGACGACGTCCGGCTTGTGGCGCTGGGAGAATACGTTCATATCTTGCGCGTTCCAAGAGTCGTCCAGCGTCTGCATCAGCTCCATGAGGTGTTCTTCTCTGCTCGCCATCTGTGTCTCCTCTTCACTCGCTGCATTCCTGTAACGTACCGTCGGATGCGTGACGAGCCGTCGCGGCAGAGCTAACAGGCCCTGAGCTTGACCATAGCCTTCCCGTTCCCAGTTCCCTCCAGCATCAGCAGACGGCAGTGGTCAAGTCAACCGTCATGCGTGGGGCAGCAGGTCCTGTGCCAGTGCCAGTATATTTGCGTATCGTAAGGTGGGATCTTTCGCACACGGCTCACAGACGACAGGGCGGCGCTCGCAGTAGCATCTGCCACAGCATGCGCCCGCGGAAGCACATCTATGAGGCCATCCGTGCAAACATGCGATACAATATCCGCACAGATAGTGTAGCCGGAGGTATGTATGGGGCAAATGGGAAGCGCGATGGAGGCACCCAATACGCTTGCCGAGCTCGGGCGGCGCGCCAGCGACCTGCGCGAGCGCGTCGCCGCGGCGGCTGAGCATGCCGGACGCCATCCCGACGACGTGACCATCATCGCCGTCTCCAAGACCGTTCCGGTCGAGACCTTGCGCGCCGCCTACGATCTCGGCTTCACCATCTTCGGCGAGAACCGCGTGCAGGAGGCGCAGGGTAAGATTGCGGCATGGGGCGACGCGCCCGTTCGCTGGGAGCTGATCGGGCATCTCCAGAGCAACAAAGCCGCCCGCGCCGTCGAATTGTTCGCGCGCATCCAGAGCCTCGATAGCCTCCACCTCGCGGATGCCCTGAACGCTCGTGCCGAGCAGCGCGGCCACGCACTTCCCGTGCTG
>DASVOW010000109.1:0-10872 GCA_036383155.1 Ktedonobacterales bacterium | reverse complement strand
CCTGTCAAGACACCTCGGCGCAATACCTCAGACGCCGGGAGGATAGCCGTTGACGAAGAATATGGTGTAGAGCGTCAACAACAAGAGCGGTGGCAAGGATGCCAATAAACACTATCATCGCGCGGGTGGCGATAAACACAGAGGCAATATACCGCCAATCATCCCGACGCAGCGAAACGCGCCGCAACGGCTCTGTTCGAAGCATGCGCGCCAGGAGCGGCCCGAGTCCCACTGACCTGCGCCGGCTCGCTCTCCGAGATACCCCAGCCTCGATGGCCCCATGCGCTCGCGCCATAACCTACCCCCCCATCTCCTCACCCTATAACCGCTAACCGCTCGCGCGGGCTGCCAATACTCTTCCGTCAAAGCGCCTCTACTGTAGAGCACTTCACGCGCTGCCGATAGTTGCTTGTACGGAATGTACACATCGAGACAGGCTCAGCGCCGTTTTCACCATCTACCAAATCGTCCGATTCCACAGAAGTCATGATCTATTTCTTTCTGAGCGAATTTCTGCTATGCTGCCCAGCAAAAGAGCATTAGAAATATCCGGCGGCGCGATCAGGGTACACTATGAGCAAGAATTACCTCATTCCGGATGAGGATGGCGTTTCCTTGAGAGTTCACGATACGCCGGAGAGTAGTAGCGGAGGTGCGGCGTTCATGACGCCAAATCAGAAAGTCATGATGCAGGCAACGGGTGCCAGCACGATTGAGCAGGGTCCGCTGACCACTCGCGGCCTCTCAGTGATTCTACCCGCTTACAACGAAGAAGCAATCATTGCCATGACCGTCGCGAAGTGCGTTGAGGCGCTCTCCGTTATTGCTCCTGACTACGAGATCATCATCGTAGATGACGGCTCGCGCGACCGCACCGGCGCCATCGCCGATGAGCTTGCCGCCGCAAATCCTCGCATCAAGGTGGTGCATAACCGGCCCAACCGCGGCTATGGTGGCGCTCTCATCGCCGGCTTCAACGCCGCCACCAAGTCGCTCAGCTTCTTCATGGATTCCGACGGCCAGTTTGACATCCACGATATTGCCCTGCTGATCGCCCAGCGCGAGCAAGGTCACCGCGCCGTCCTGGGTTACCGCAAGCATCGCCAGGATGTCTTCATGCGCAAGGTCAACGCCTGGGGCTGGAACATGTTGGTCTCGCTGCTCTTCGGGCTGCGCGTGCGCGACGTAGATTGCGCCTTCAAGCTTTACGACACCGCACTGATACGTGTCTGCAATGTGCAATCTGAAGGCGCCATGATCAACACGGAGCTACTGGTTAAGCTGTCAAGGCTCGGCGTGCATTTCGTCGAGGTGCCGGTACATCACTACCCGCGCAAGCACGGCAGCGCCACAGGCGCTAACCTGCGTGTTATCGCGCACGCCTTCAGCGAGCTTCTACGCCTGCGCCGCCGAATCCACCGCTGGAACGCTGTGCTGCCTCCCGCCGAGTGAGACAAGCGCATGGCAAGCGCGCACCCCTCCAGCAACACTACTCATCCAACTCAATGCTCCGCGTGAATAGTGTGCATGGTGTGCTCGGCGACCGCCAGCGCCTCATCTCGCGTCATAATCGCTCCGTCGAGTTGCGCCTTGCGCACCGCTTGCAGCACTGCTTTGATTGCCGGTCCCGGCTGCATGCCCAGTTCGCGCATGAGAGCCGTCCCGTTCAGCAAAGGAGGCGGAATCAACCGCTCCCGCTCGGTGAAATACAGCGCGAGCACCCGGCGGACCTGCTCGGCCGCATCATCAGCACCCCGCCTGTCAGCGGCCGCTGCTCCATCCAGCGCGTCGCCGCATGCCACAGCGCCTATGAGCGTATCCACCCCCGCATCACCGTAACGCGCAAAGAAGTGACGCAGTTCTATCACGCTGAGTGTGCGCTCAGCCAACCGCTTCCGCCATTCGCCACACGTCAGCACTGCACGCGCGATCACCCGCATATGCGTGGCAAGCGGCAATTGCTCCAGCACGCGCTGTGCTCGTGCCTCCGCTTCCCCTTCCCCTTCCCCTTCCTCTCCCTCTGCAAGCATACCCACGTCCGATAGCGCGTGCAGCAGCAGTCCCCATCGCAACGCCACAATCCGCGGAAATCCATCGGGCAGCGCCGCCACACTCCACGACCCGACCGCGTCGAGCGTCAGCAAATATGCCATGCCACCATGTTCAGATGCGCTGTGCCCCAGGTCCCCTATGCCCGCGCGTTCCTGCAGCATGCTCGTTGCGTGGACGCTGCCGATACCATGCTGCAATGCCTCAGGCATAGAAACGTCGCCCAGGAGCACAGCCAGTGCCCCACACTCTGCTAGGAAGTCGAGCCCCCGCCAGGCGCGCGGCAGCGACAGCAGCCCGTTCATCTCGTCGCGCACTCGGTCTCGCGGCACCATCCGCAGCAATGGGGACGCGGTACGCGCCGCATCCAGCAATTCCCGCGAAGGCGTGAATACATGAGACGCGGCCAGCCGGGCCGCCCGCAAGATGCGTCCCGGATCATCCAGGAGCGCATGCGATGAGGCCAGCTTGAGTCTGCGAGCCCGCAGATCAGCTACTCCCTGGAGTGGATCGATCAGGTCCACGGGCGCGGGTAGGGCCGTTTCACCGCTGCCATCGGAGGGCGTTGTGCATTCCTCCTGTTCCGCCAGGTCCAACAGCGCCACGAATTCGTCGTAAGCGGCCAGCGGCAGCGCGAGCGCATTGACACGGAAGTCGCGTAACTGCAGATCGTCTTCGATAGTCGCGCCATGCAGCGCCGAAATATCAATCTCGCGCCTGCCGGATGGCTCAATGCCGTTGCCAAGCGCCAGACGAACGGTCGCGCGGTTCAGTGGAGCTACGGCTGCACCCAGTCGCATGCGGATCCCTTCGGCATACTCCAGTGGATCGCCGGTAACCGCAAGATCGACATCACGCACGGGTATCCCCAGTAGCGCGTCACGCAGGCAACCGCCGACGAGCCACCCGCGCCCACCGCATTGGTCAATCTCCCGCGCCACCACTCCCAAAATGGCGGCCCAGCGTGCTGCTTCGCCTTCCACAGACATAGACGACTCATTCCGCTTCGTGCGCCCATCGCTCGTCACACTCACTCGATGCGCAACGTGTCGCTCTCGACCACACGCACCTGATCGCCGCGTAACACTGCCAGTACGACAGGCTCTTTCGTGGCAGCATCGATGAACTCGACATCATAGAGCGGCGGGGTCACGTCTTGGCGATGTACCACCATTCCCTGCTGACCCTTGCTCAGCGTCGTGGCACTGAAATCGGGCTTGACACGCCATGACGGCTGAATCGCCACGTCTTCCAGCAGCTCGATCAGGTCCATCTCCTCTGGCTCCATACAGTTGTTTACCCCCTACGATTGCTACAATTATGCTTGATATGCGGAGAATCGCTCCGGCGGCTCATGTACACAGAGTGCTAGTGTATAGCTACCAGCCCACCAAGACAAGTCTGATAGCGCAAGGAGCTAACCTGGCAGGGTGCGCTGGCTCCCGTCGTCGCGTCCCTGTTCATCAGTAAGCGGCAATCTTCGGGCCGTCACGGTGTCATCACTCCACGTCATCAGTATTCTACATCGTACACATCAGCTTGCTTCCCGATCTTCGCTCTGAATGCGCCGTTGTGGCGCACCACAGAATGTCACAAACACATCAAGGTAAGCACAACACTAGTCCTGGCCTTGATTTCTGGCCTCACCCATGGTACTCTTGTCTATCGGGGTAACATGCCCCATCATGGTTGAACACTGCGGTTCACCATCTGATACAGCAACCATGGAGGTGCGGTACGGGACCTATGCGAAAGTACAGCTACGAGAGCATTTTGCGCACTGTTGGCCGGGTGCTTGACGAAGCTGACGCGAAGAGCTTCGCCGTTCGTGATACAGAGCATGGCCTTCGTGTTGAAACGTTGGATCGCGATGGGAAGCAAGAGGTCGTTCTGGACTTTGGGCTTGCCGATGTCGCCGAGCTAATCGAGATGAAATCCGATACCGATCCTTACCCAAGCTATGAGCGCTCCTATGCCCATGACGAAGGCACACTTCGTCAATTCCTGGAGCGGCATCAGCTTGTCGGAGTAGGTCGGTAAGCGCTTTCCAATCTCTACCGCAAACAAACACATACACTACGCAAAAACCGGCTCGTTATGATGAGCCGGTTCTTTCATTGCCCCTGGTGGTCGCATGGCAAGACGCACAGCTAGATCAGGATTCACTCTCCTGGCCTTCTTCAGGGACGTATAACGTTTCCGAGTCGCCGGAGTCTTCGTAGCCCTCGGCGCCACGCTCGCCCTGCCCCCAGGCCATCTCACCTTTGGTCCCCGCGTCTGGACTCGCGCCCTCTGAGGCCGACATCGGATACACGCCGGTATGTCCGGGCTCATCGCGACGTCCTACGCCTCCGCCGGGCGATCCGCTCTCGTTCATCCGCTCACGCTGGCGTGCCTGCTCCTCATCCTGCCGATCAGTCTCCATGATAGTCCTCTTTCTGCGCTGCACTTCCACATCTGCTCGCCGTCTGCTCGACGCGTTTCCTTCCTCCATGCCATCCGCCTCGATGGACCGCAAGATACGTGCTGCCCTCGCACGAGATAGTGATGCCCATCGCCCGGACCAGTGCCAACGCCTGCACTTCATCGACGATCGCGCCGCGCAGCTCATTGGAGCCGGCGCGCATGCCATCGATCTGGCAGCCTCGCAGATCGGCGCCTACAAGCCTCGCCCCTGTGAAATCAGCCTGGCTGAGATCGCAACGAACGAACACTGCCTCAGTCAAATCGGCTGCACGAAAATCGGCCCCCATCAGCGCGCAGTCCTCGAAGCGCACGCCGCGCATCTTCCCCTTATAGAACTGCGCAAAATCCACCTTGCACTCCTTGAACATGGTATCGAGCAGCGTCGCCTCCAGCGTGGCGAAACCCGTCATGCGGCAGCCGATAAACTCAGTGCGGACGCCGCTAAGATTGGGCCATACCGCGTTGGCGAGATTGCATCCAGCGAAGCGCACATCCTCCACCCGGAGATAGTCGCATTGCATCCCCGTTGCGATGAGATGTGTAAAGACCACCCCTTCGAAGTGGAGCCGGGAAATGGTGGACTCCGCGACATCAAGCTGCTGATATTCCAGCCCTGAGTAGCTCTCGCCATCAGTGGGCAGATCCTGCGGCAATTCCGCGAGCCGTAGCACCTTCGGCAGCCGCGGCGCTTTGATACCGCCCCTCCGCTTCTCTTGCCCCACCAAATTCCCTCCCTCTCCGTTACTGCAGCCCCACGGCATGTAGGTGGGTAGCTTTATGAATACAATATCAGCATCACGGATGAGTATAGTTTATGAGATCGATAGCACCTCTATTGAGGGCTGGGATGAAGCGCTCCTCCTTGACCGACGCGGAATAGTTACTCCTCGGATACTTGTTTCCTGCAGATGTTTAACGTATGGTCCACCTTGGTGACATAGGTTCACAGATAGCTCTCATTTCATAGGGAGCGCGGCGGCCAGTCCCACACAGGCCGCCGCGCTCCCCCTCCCAAACATATGCCACGTTATGCCGGGCGCGGCGCCAGCGTCACCGCGACTGCGGCAATGGTGACGAAGAGCACCAAGACCGCGCCTGCCGCCACGAAAAGTGTACGGCTGACAGGTGCGGAAGGGGTAGTTGCCCTTTGATACGTTCCAAGCCAGTCGCCGACTACGGCTCCAAACCATCCTGCCCATACCCCCACCACGAGAGTCGCCACCGCCATGGGCAACATGACCGCCGGGATCATGCGGGGATAGATGAGGAGGTGCGGGATAGCAAACCACCCAACAACCAGGAAGCTTCCTATGGCCAATACATTGCCGACCAGAATGGTCAGGTTTGTGGAAGCCTGGCGGTACCGCGTCCCGTACCAAAGGTCCAGTGCAATGGCAGAGGGGATAAAGAGGAGCTGTGTGGCAAAGGTCATGGGAAGGCCCTGTTGCCAGACCCCAAACGCAAGGAAAAAGATCAAACGCTCAGCGAGTACCACGCCCGTCACCAGGGTCGCGGCCCCCACACGTTTGATAGCATGCAAAGCCAGCACCTGAAAAAACAGCGCGGTGGCGATGAGCACTGGACCATAAAGCCATTCAGGCCGCGACCAAAAGGCTGTCAGCGGCTGATTGCGAGGGCCCATCTGCCCAATGGTTTTCAGCCCATCCCACTCAGAGAGCGTGATAGTTGCTACCAGTACCAATGCCAGACCGATAAAGATGAGGGAAAGAACCTCTTGCCAGCTGATTCCGCGAAGCCTTGCCCAGGGATGAGGGGGAATCTGCCCTAGTTGTAGTGTCATCGTGAGCAACAGCACCATGCCTGTGCTTGTCACCAGAAACAGGTGGGGCAGACTCCAGGCAGAGATGTCGACACCGTAGATGCGGTGCCAGATATAGTCGCAGGGAGCTGAGGCTGTCGCGTACGTTGCCGCAATTCCTAACCAGCCGAGGATCGGTTCGGCACGAAATCGTTCACGAATACTTCCCTGTGCACGCAAGACCACGGCGAGGGCCGAAATTGCAAGCATACTGGTGATAGCCATACTGGCATAGATCATGAGATGCGGCGGCCACAGCAGATCATTGATCGCCGCACCAGTTCCGTAGATACGGTGCCATGTCTCGTCCCAAAAACTCCCCGTCAACAGCAACAGGATACTGCCACTGATAAGAAAGACCAAACGCTGCGTGAAATGCGCAGACCGCTGGTGGACCACCACTCCCGTACGGGGCAGCGGGCTAAAATACAACCACCAGACCAAGGCGCTGAACACCGCCAGCAAGACCAAAAGGAGCGTGATGCCAACAGCAAACAATGGACCAGGGTGCGCCACCCCGCCCCAAAATGCCAGCGACGCCAAGACGACGCCGAGGAACACGACCAGAATGAGTGAGCCAAACCTCGACGGAGTGACCCGCCAGGAGATACTACTTTGCGCCAAAACGTTTAGCCCTTTCCTTGTTGTCGCGACCACCCATTGAAGAGGTGCGGCTGTAACGGGAGAAGATACAACACAAACTAGACCGGGCAATAGCTACACCTATAATATCAGAGCCTGTCTGAAAATGAGAAGCGTACAAGCAACAATCTTGGATACGGCAGGAATTGGACGCCTCCATCCGCCTCTGCCACCGACTTGGGCGACGCCGGCCGGGCGCCTGCGCCGACACTCTCGGCGCACTATGCTCAACGCCATCTTCTCCTTGCCGCTCTGCATCAGAGAGCCGATGTGACGATTTGGCGTCTGGCAGTACGTTGGCGTCATTTGCCTACCACACGTAATTTCGCCGTGTATCAGATAGAGGATGAAGTAGTGCAAAACGAGGATTTCAGGGGAGTTGAAGTGGTGCCGGCGGTGGGATTCGAACCCACAAGCCCGTGAGGGCAGCGGTTTTTGAGACCGCCGCGTATACCGTTCCGCCACGCCGGCATGCGAGAGAGGGGAAAGGGTAACCGGAACATACGCAGTATAGCCGCTGCCAGCCCCCACCGTCAAGGAACACTCCCGATACCATCCATGGAGCCACCATCCGGCTACGATTCTACATCCCCCCACGTTACCGGCTGGAGCACGCCATCATCGCGCCGCAGGAGTAGCACACCGTCCGCATCCACATCCTCCGCAATCCCCGTGACACGCCGCTCGCCCTGCAGCAGCGACACCTGCCGCCCGAGCGTCACCAATCGCTGCCGCCAGGCGTCACGCAGCCCGCGCCGTCCTTCCTCGCCGCGCGTGAGCAGCACCGTATACAGATCGTCCAGCCGGTGCAACAGCTCCACCGCCAGCGCCTCGCGCGAGAGTGGGCGCCCAAGCGCCTCGGCTAGTGTCGTCGCGCGTGCGGTCAGCTCCGCATCATCGGCAAGCGATCCATTGACATTGAGACCGATGCCCAGGATAGCAAAGTCAGAGCTCGTCTCGATCAGGATGCCGCAGACCTTGCGCCCATCCACCTGCACATCATTGGGCCACTTGATGCCCGTCGCAAGACCAGTCACACGCTCAGTCGTCTCCGCGACCGCCAGCGCGCTCGCCATCACCAGGAAATGCGGCGGGAACGTAGGACGCAACACCAATGACAGCGCCAGTTGCTGGCCCGGGAGTGACCTCCATGAGCGGCCGATACGCCCGCGCCCACTCTGCTGATCATCCGTAGTTACCAGCGTACCCTCCACCGCCCCACCACGCGCCAGATCTGCGGCAGTGCTGTTCGTCGAGCCAACCGCCGGGAAGTAGATCAGTGGATTGCCCAGCCGCCGGTCGCGTAGCGCCGTCCGCAGCATCTCCACGTCGAGCGTCCGCATCTGGCTGTGGCAGGCACGCGTGTCCCCCTCGATAGATGCTTCACTCATCGGAGCCTCATTTCCAGATGTTGAGAGCAATGGGCAAAAAAAGAGCCGGGGAGAAAGCTCTTTGGCTCTCTCCCCGGCGGCCGCGCAGGCAGGCTACTCGCCCGACTGTTTAGGCTACGTGACACTGCGTCACTAGCAGTGGTACTCCCCCATGGAATCGGTGCGGAGAGTATTCGTGCTGCCTGCGCAGCTAGGACGTTCACTCACTCGACACCACCTCCTTTCGTTGACCAGATGATACCACCCCCGCGTACTCCTCGTCAAGGGCCGCACGCCAAAATACCGAGATCATCGGCTCCAAACATGATCGTTTTGCAACGGCGTATACGTTTGCATGCATTCACTGTGTCTAAATGTACGCAGGACGCGCTATTCAAAATAGACTCCTCTCGCCCGCCACATACCCGCTTTTTATCACAAGTTTCCTCGCCACCATGCTACCCCACGTCGTCACCGCTCTCTTGTATCACCGCCTGTCACGTTCGTATCAGCGTTTGTCACCTCGCACTGGCGATATTCACATAAAAGAGATATAACAGGGTACGTAGTGGCTATGTAGAATCAGCAGTTGCCGTACCGAAACCGGACGTGAGGTCGGCAAGTGCTTCACACACAAGTGTTGCCAGACGAGAGGATGTCCTCTGGCACGTAGAGGCGTATGTGAGCGCCTATGACAACGTCGAGGCAGTGCGTAGACGAGCTCCATCTACAAACTCTGGGAGGTCGATGAAACACACCTTATATCAATCGATCACGAAACAGGCGAAGGACGGTCGGCGTGGGGGCGCACTCATATGAGTATGACGCATGACTATCATGACTATACCGTTGGCATCCAGCAGAGGATACGTGAGGACAGTGGCGATAGCTTCTATGCAGACCTGACCTTGCCTGATGCATTTGAGGATCTTGTACCTGGCGAAGCGGCACGTCGCCTGCGCGAGAGCGAAGACCGTATGCGTGCGCTTGTGGCGGCGACCGCACAGCTCGTTTGGACCATGCCGCCGGATGGCGTTGCCCGAGATATGCCGATCTGGCGCGCCTACACCGGTCAGACCGCGGAGGAGATCGCCGGTCGGGGCTGGCTCGATTCCATACATCCAGACGATCGCGAGCGCGTCTCCGACCTGTGGCAACGTGCTGTCATGACGTGCTGCCCCTTCGAGGCGGAGTATCGCATGCGCCGCTATGATGGGGTCTATCAGGTGTTCCTCGTGCGTGCCGGGCCCGTCTTCGAGGCGGATGGCAGCCTGCGTGAGTGGGTAGGCGTCCATACCGACATCACTGCGCGCAAAGAATTAGAGGACACTCAGCTTCAGGTAGCGCGCGAGGCAGCAAGGAATGCGAGCGAATTGGAAGCCACCTTCGAAGCGTTGACCGCGGGCATCGTCGTCTACAACGCCCAAGGCTCCGTTCAGCGCATCAATAGCTCGGCCCGCCGGCTGCTCGGCATCAAGACGGATGAAGACTCCAGGCTTCTCGCCGCCGACGGATGCTTCAAGCACCTGATGCCGCGCGATCTGCGGGGGCAACCCCTTTCGTTCGACGTCTGGCCGCCGCACCGCTTGCTCCACGGCGAAGTATTGACCGCTGACAACACAGCCGACTACCTTATCCGCACACTTGATGGCCGCGATATCCTCCTCGGCGTCAGCGGCTCCCCCATCTACGGTGCGGACGGCGATGTTGGTGGGGCCGTGCTCATCTTCCGCGATGTCACCGAGCGGCGCCGGCTACAACGCCGCACCCGCGACTCGCTCGACGCCCTGCTGGCAATCGCCGAGGCACTAGTGCAAGCCCCCGACGCCCCAACACCCGGCCGCGTGTTGTCTGAGCAGGCACGCCTCACGGAACCTACAGAAGACGCCATGGACGCCATGGATGCAGACATCTCTCTTCCTCAAGCCAGCTCCGGTGCTCCATCCGCCACTGCTTCCCCAGCCAACAAGATCGCGCAGCGCCTCTGCGAGCTTACGCGCAGCATGCTGGGATGCAGTCGTGTGGGTATCCTATCGGTCGATCTTGCTGCTCAGCGGCAGCAGCCGGTGGCAGTAGTGGGACTCTCCCCCGAACAGGAACAGATCTGGAGGAAAGATCCGGCAGTCAATGGCCCACTCATTCCCAGTCCATATCCAGATATGTTAGAGAAGCTGTGTGCCGGGCAAGTTGTCCTCTTCGAGCTCTCCGCTTCGCATTTCGTTGATGGGCTGAACCACTATGGCGCGCGCATGGTGTTAGCCGCACCCATGCGCATCGGCGAGACGCTCGTGGGGACCATGCTCATCGACTATGGCGGTGACGCCCACGACTATACGCAGGACGAATTAGCTCTGGCTGCTGCTGTCGCAAAGCTGGCGGCTCTGGTCATCCAGCGCGATCATCTGCTGAGCGAGCGGACAGAGGCTCAGGCGCGTGAGTTGGCGCTACTCGAAGCCAATCGCCGCATGGACGAATTCCTCTCCATCGCCAGCCATGAGCTGCGCTCTCCGCTCACCACCATCAAGG
>DASVOW010000108.1:0-4845 GCA_036383155.1 Ktedonobacterales bacterium | reverse complement strand
GAACGGCGGCAACGAACGATGGCGATGATGGAGCGACATACGATGAGTACACTAGACGAAATCACGACAATGCAAACGGAATCCCCGACGGAACCGGCGCAATTCGAGCGGGTACGCACGACTCAGGCGCAGTCGCATGTGGGCGAGCGCATCCGCGTTGCGGGTTGGATACATGCGCTACGACGGCTGGGCGCGGTGACATTCCTCGTCGTGCGCGACGGCTGGGGGACGCTGCAGGTAGTGGTCGAGGCGACAGAGGGCGACGCGCTGCCGGGGGGGATCAGCGTCGAGAGCGTGGTGGCGATAGAGGGAACGGTAGCGGAGGCGGCGCAGGCGCCTGGAGGCATCGAGCTACGCGAGCCCCACATCGAGGTGATCACGCCAGTGGACGAGCCGCCGCCAGTGGCGCTGAGCAAACGTGAGCTAAAGGCCAACATCACGACACTGCTCGATCACGCCGTTGTTGCCAACCGGCACCCGACGCGACGGGCAGTGCTACGGCTGGGCGCGGGCGCGATGGGAGGCTTCCGCACGGCGCTGACGGCGCGTGGCTTCACCGAGATCGCTACGCCCAAGATCGTCGCGTCAGCCACAGAGAGCGGCGCGAATGTCTTCGCGCTCGACTACTTCGGGCGACCGGCCTATCTGGCGCAGAGCCCGCAATTCTACAAGCAGATGATGGTGGGTGTCTTCGAGCGTGTCTTCGAGGTGGGGCCGGTGTTCCGCGCGGAGCCGCACGACACCACGCGCCACATCAACGAATACGTCAGCCTCGATGCCGAGATGGGCTTCATCGAGAGTCACAGAACGGTGATGGCTGTGCTGCGTGACACGCTCGCGGGTATCCTCGCGACGCTGGCGGAGGGCTACGCCGACGATCTCGCCCTGCTGAACGTCGCGCTGCCTGAAGTGCCGAGCGAAATCCCGCAGATCCACTTTGCCGAGGCGCAGGAATGGATATTCCAGCGGCATGGCGTGGATGTGCGCGGCGAGCCGGACCTCTCCCCTCAGGATGAGCGCTGGCTCGGCGAGTGGGCTCGCGAGCAGCACGGCAGCGACTTCCTATTCGTGACGGGCTACCCGATGCGCAAGCGCCCATTCTACACCCATCCCGACCCGGAGCGCCCGGAGTATTCGAACTCCTTCGACCTGATCTTCCGTGGGACCGAGCTGGTGACGGGTGGGCAGCGGCTGCATCGCTACCCCGACTATCTCGCGGCGCTGCAACGAGCGGGGCTGCCTCTTGAGCCGTTCGCGAGCTATCTGGAGGCATTCCGCTACGGCATGCCCCCACACGGCGGCTTCGCCATCGGCCTGGAGCGTCTGCTGATGCAGCTCACTGGTCTGCCAAACGTGAAGCTGGCGACGACATTTCCGCGCGACCTGAACCGGCTAACACCATAACGAGGCGCCCATTGCAAGCTGGCATGGTGGGTAATCAGTGGGACTCGCCGCTGAATCCGTACCATTGGTCACTACGAACAGTAAGCCGCTGAAAGCGAAGTTCGCGAGTACAGGTGCGTGCTATACTATGCGCGCCTGTACTCGTGCTTCGCTCGCTTGATAGCCACACAATATGAGGGGCGATGGCGCTTGGCAGAGACAGTCGCAGGGATAGGGGGTGCGCATGTTGCCGTTGCCCTTCGCGCATGCGGAGTACGCCGCTGTGCTCTGGCTGACAAGTGCAGTTTGGGCGGCAATGGAACTGCCACGCATCGCCAAGCTGCGGGCAGCGCGTGGAGCCACAGTGCGCGATAGGGGATCGCTCGTCGTCGTGCTGGGATTGCTGGCGCTCGGCATACTCGGCGCATTTGCCTGCGCAGTCGCCGTGCCTGGTACGGCCATCGCTGGAAATTCGCCGGCTGTCTTTTGGGCGGGCATCGTCTGCATCGTGCTGGGCATCGCGTTGCGCTGGTATGCGATCCGCGTGTTGGGGCGCTACTTCACGCCGGTGGTGGCAGTGCACAGCGACCAGCAGATCGTGCAGGAGGGGCCGTATCGCTATGTGCGCCACCCGTCGTATAGTGGGGCGCTGCTCTCGCTCGTGGGCCTGGGCCTCGCCTTGACGAACTGGCTGAGCCTACTCGTGCTGCTAATCTGCGCGCTCGCCGGTTTACTCTATCGTGTGAACGTAGAGGAGCGGGCGCTATGCGAGACTCTGGGCCAGCCCTACGCCGACTACATGCGCCGCACCCGCCGCTTCATCCCCTTCATCTGGTAGCAGGGTATCATGGTTCTTATTCCGCCTCACAGACATCCATGAAGCTACGTAGGTTGCACCAGAGGCGATCCGCCCCGATCTTTGAGACCTCTCCTCATTATCTTCCTCCATATTCGCCTCCCACGCTCCGTTCGTTATACAGCAGAGCGACACAAATGCGCCTCACACCAAATTGTGAAGTAGATCACAGCTTTGTCCCCTTTCCCCACGCCCATGCGATAGCAGGGTGCAGTCAATCGCAGGGCTTCTTGCCATCCTTTGGAGATAGAGCGCGGTTAGGAATCGGAGCATCGAGTGGGTATGGGAGATCCCTCCGCTGTCAACATCGAACGGGGCCTTACCACTGCGTTTGCCGGCATATTGCAGCGGACACAGTGGCAACTCTATGGCTTCGTTCGCGGCGTAACGGGTAATGACGAGTGGGCGCGTGATGTCGTGCAAGACGTGTTTGTCGAAGCCTGGCGACTTGCGCAACGCGGCGAGCCTCCTTTCACCCGTGATGCCCTGCAATTGAGTGAGGAGGGTGCCAGGCGCTGGCTCTTTCACGTTGCCTACCGGCAGGCGATCTCAGCCTTGCGGCGCGATCGGGTCATCCAGTGGCACTCGCTCGACGCATCCGACATGTCCACTATGCTTGAGCCAGCGCGCCTCTATGCTTCGCCGCCGTTTGAGGATCGGATTGCGGAGGCCGAGGCGCTACGCGAGGCGCTTGGCAGTCTCTCCTCTGAAGATGTTGCCTGCGTCTTGTTGAATGTCGTCCAGGGCTTCACATCGGCTGAAATCGCGCAGATCATCGGCAGCACGGCTGACGCCGCCAAGCGCCGCCTTTCCCGCGCCAAACAGCGCCTCCGAGACGCCTATTTCGCGCAGAATGTGGGTCTCAAGGAGCGGCAACGCCATGAATAGATCAGACTCAGGAACATCTCCCGTGCCGACGCCGATGTGCATCGCCTTCGCGCCACTGCTGCCGCTGCTGGCGGGGGGCGAGCTATCCGCCGAAGACGCAGTAGCCACCCGCACGCACCTCGCGAGCTGCCGCTGGTGCCAGAGCCAGCTCGCGACCTACGACACCCTGGATGCTGCGCTGCGCCGCCACTACGGCGAGGGCGAGCACACAATATACTTTCTTTCAATGGAGGATGTCATGAGCGATTTCGAGCAAGACGCACAGGAGATCACACAGCCGGCCTATAGTCCCCTACATTCACCAGTGACACCAGGAGGACGCCCGCCTCGCGGACCTACTAGGCAGCTCTCGGTAATCGGGGCAGTCGCGGCGGTGCTGCTGATCGCGCTCTTCGCGGGCACGATCTACGCACTGCATGGTCGGCAAGGTGCCCAACCGACCGCGAGCGCCACTGCGACATCAACCGTTGCGCCTACGGCGACTATAGCACCAACCGCGACTCCTCTCCCGTCGGGCGCCTCCGCTTGTGGCGAGAGTGGCGGCACTCCTCTTAGCGTCTCTAAGATACATTTTGCGCGCTACGGCTCAGCAGACCTCTATTACTATGCACGGCTAGCGGATGATCTTGCCCTGCGGCCGCAAATTACTTCTGACGTTGTTTCCAATGCTCCTGGCGTCGCGCTCAAGGATAATGCGATCTTCGATCTTGAGATCCCAGCGCCACCCGCCAGCCAGCCCGGGTACATCTGCGCCGCCACGGTTCGCATCGTCTCATTCCAACCACTCCCAGGCCAAGCGACCAATGTCTATCGTCCATGCGTCGGACAGAACTATTATGATCCCGGTGGTTGGAATCCCTCGACCGCCTGTCCGGCTAGCCCTATCCCTGCAGGAAGCGGCACCGTTACTCTCCCAACGGCCGATGTTGGCACAAGCGCGACTGGAGCAATCAGCGGCTATACTTCTAACTTTCAGCCTTCAAATCAGCCAGCTGTAGAGCCGCCACCCCTGAATAGTGACAGTAGTCACTCCCCATACCCAACCGATGTCATAGTCGGGATCAAAGTGCCGCAGGCCGGCACCTATACCTTCGCCATCGGCCTTTGGCAGGATCGCTCCGGCCCCAGCATCACCATGCCGGATGTGACGCTTCAGTTCCTGTTTGGCCAGGCGCTGCATGAGTGGAGCGGCGAGGCCTGCACACAAGCGGATATGCAGTCGCAACTGCCGCCACCGACCAATCCACCGACACGGCTTATTTGTCCTGGCCCACCACCGCAATAAGCGTTTAGAATAGTGACAGTTGCTGGGGAGACTCGCCTTCGTCGGGGTGGTCGGGAGAGCGGCCAAGCTTGCCCTCGGCTGCCAGCCGCCGCGCCTCGGCCAGCGCCGCCGGCAGCGCCCGCGCGAAGTCGTCGACGACCGTCTGGTGCAGTTCTTCCCTATGAAGCGCGGCGGCGGGGTTGTACATCGCGACGACGATGCGCCCGTGATGCAGCTTGGCCTGTCCATGGATGCGGCTGATCTTCCCCGTCGGGAAGAAGCGGGCGAGGGAGTATCGGCCCAGCGTCACGATGACCATGGGGTTGATCGCTGCTATCTGGCGTGTCAAGTAGTCCGCGCAAGCCCTGATCTCGTCGGGCTGCAGCTCATGTCCGTCGGGCAGGCGATGCTTCACCACGTTGGTGAGGTAGACCTGCCTGCGGTCGAGTCCAGC
>DASVOW010000107.1:0-3544 GCA_036383155.1 Ktedonobacterales bacterium | reverse complement strand
AGGACGGTGCCGATGCGCATCAGCCAGGTGATGCCGATCCGGTCGAGCAGCGTGCCGATGGGAATCTGGAGCAGCGCATACGACCAGAGGAAGGAGGAGAGTACGACGCCCATCTCGGCGGGGGTCAGGTGGAACTCGGCGCTAAGGGGCTTGGTGGCGATAGAGAGGTTGATGCGGTCGAAGTAGTTAATGACGATCCCAGCGCCGAGCAACACGGCGATGCTCCAGCGCACGCCTCCGGTGCGCCGTCGCGGTGTTCCGGCGGAACGTTCAAGTGCCTCTGCAGGTGTAGCCATGGTGATCATCTCCTTGATAGGCGCTTACGAATCGTCGCCGCACGTAGAGCGCGGACCTCCTTCGCTCCACGTGTGCTCTCATGCCCTTTCCATTCCTGTTTTTCTATTTTGCAAAATGCGTGCCTTATGCCAGACCCTATCCAATTCGGCACTCGCACTCCTGAGCTTGTGCTCCCTCGTGACGCTGCTCACCCATGACCAGCTCCGCGCTGGATCCGTGCTTCCTTGCCGCCAATCTACGTGGTACACCAAGCCGCTGCCCGCCTTTGTGGATGCCATGGCTCTCGTTCGTCGCCACCTCTGGGGCCACACGACGTTCCCCACATCCCCTGCAGATGGCGATCTCGTTACAGTCCCCCGCGCCCTCGTCGATCACCTGCAGGACCTACTCTGCTACGCGGCGTGAAATGAATGGATAACGTCTAGCCAAGTGGTTCGTCCGGCATGCTTGCGGGACGCTCTGGCTGTCCAAGACTACTCGCGAGGAACAGAGCGGAAGAATGGAGGCACGTCACTAGCGCTCGCCGTGTGCGCCACTAAGAAAGTGTTTGGGAACGTTTCGATGCGGCTGGCGGACGGAGCATGGTACGCTGATCGGTGGGGTGCGGATGCGCTGCGGACCCCTGTCCGATGCCCGCTGCGAGCGCGACCGTTCCTCCGCGCAACGCGCCCCGTGGAGACAGCGCCATCAGGGAGCCTCGCACGAAGCGTGGTGCACCTTGGCGGTGTTGGTCCGGCTTGTTGTGCGGCCTCCCCAGAGGGGTCGGCAGTGCCCACCGAGGAGGAGGTCAAGCACCCATGACAGATGCAGGGCGGCGGGCCGCCATCGAGCGTCATCGGGTCGCATCGCAGTCGGGGGACGAGGCCGCGGAGCAGGCGCTCTATGCCGAGGATGCGGTCCTGTTGTATCCACAATCGGGCGAGCGGTTCTCTGGGCGACGCAACATCCAGGGCCAGCGTGGCCACCACCCGGCACGGCGCGAGTTTGTCGTCCGGCGCGTGCGCGGCAGCGACGAGCTCTGGATCAGCGAACTGGTCATCACCTACGACGGGAAACCGTATGACAGCGTGAGCATCATGGAGTTTCGCGCGGCCCACGTCGTGCTCGAGACGCAGTACTTCGCCGAGCCCTTTGCAGCCGCCGCTTGGCGGGCGCGTTGGGCTGAGCAGACAGGGTAAGTCCAGGATACGTCCAGGATACGTCAGGGAGGGCACAGACGGTGCCTCGCTTCTCCCGGCATAGTTCCTGCGGCTCCTGCTGGCCGAAAAGACGTCACATCGGACATGCGCAGAAGGAGTCACCCATGAGTCTGATTGATGACGCGCTGCAAGCGAATGAGCAGGCGGCGCAAACCTATGATGCGGCGTTAGGTCGCCCACCCGCGCCCAAAATGGTCATTGTGACCTGCATGGATCCCAGGTTAAACAACATTTTACCTATGCTGGGCCTGCAACCCGGTGATGCCGACCTGATCAGGAATGCCGGCAATGTGATCACCGAAGATGCCTTGCGATCCCTCCTCGTCTCCACCCGTGTGCTGGGGTCACGCGAGATCATGATTATCAATCATACCGGGTGTGGGATGCAGACCTTCAAGGATGACGAGCTAGAGGCCAGGCTGGAGCAGCAGACGGGGACGGCGTCGATCGTTCCTGAACGCTTCTATGCCTTTACCGACTCCGAGACCCAGGTGCGCGAACAGATCCAAAAAGTGCAGGGGCATCCCTGGATTCCCAAAGACATTCCGGTTCGAGGATTCGTGTACGACGTCAACACCGGGAGGCTGCGCGAGATTCAACGAGATTCAACTGGCGCCTGACCTGGTTGACACGCGGCAGTAGGCGCGCTGACAGCACATCCCTGTCAGAGGCTCGGGCACGGAGAAAGCTCCTGGCAGGGGTGCGCCTTCCTCCTTCCTCATGGAACAGCGCCGTTGCTTCGCAGATATGCAAACATGCTGTCAGGCACCGCACCGGTGAGCGGTCACACGCGACTCGCCTGCAGTGGCCAGCCAGCGGAGCATTAGGCGGATCGCCGCGAGCTCGATAAACGTCTCGTCCGTCTGCACCTTGCGCTCGTAGTCCTTGGCCACCCGTCGATTGCGCGGCAACCAGGCGAAGCTGCGTTCAACTCCCCATCGGCGAAGCTGCACCTTGAAGCCACGCGTGCCAGGTTCCCGCTCCACGACCTCGAGGTCCCAAGCGGCACCTTGCTGTCGGCACCACTCGGCCAACTCTTTGCCGCGATAGGCCGCATCTGCCCAGATCGTCTTGAGCCGCGGCACGAAGAACGCGAGCCCACCCAGGAGCCTGCGAGCGCCTTGGGAGTCGGACAGGTCGGCGGGAGTCACGTACCAGGCGCTGGGCAGGCCCAAGGTATCGACCAAGAGGTGACGCTTGCGGCCCTTCACGCACTGGTGCGCGTCGTAGCCGCAGATGCGGGCCGATTCCTCGACCGTCTTCACGCTCTGACGGTCCATAACGGCCGCGCTCAGCTCGGCATGGCGACCGACGCGCTCGCGCTCGGCTCGATGCAGCGCCGTATACAGCGCATGCAGGGTGTTCTTGCGGCGGAACCGCCTGAACTGGTAGTACACCGTCTGCCCAGCAGGGAAGTTGCTGGGGAGATACCGCCAGGGACAGCCGGTGCGCAGCACAGAGTAGATTGCGTCGAGGATGCGGCGCAGCGGCTGCGTGCGCGGTCTGCCGCGCTTCGACAACGAGGGCAAGTAGCGCTGGACGCACTCCCATTCTGCATCACTCAGGTCGCTCGGATAGCGTGTGCTCATGCCCCCGAGCGTAGGCCATGACGTCGGTTCGGTGCCTTTGCAAAACACCCTCTTAGGCAGGTGGCGTTTCCGGCTCGCTGCCCCATGGGCGGGTGAGTTCGCGGAGTTGGGGATCGATGTTTGTGGCCATCTCGCGCAGTTGAGCCACTTGAGCTGCCTCGCGCAGGAGTCCCGCGACGGCGACTCCGAGCGCGCGGAGGAGCTCATCGGGGGCGAGCGACCGCGCCAGTGCATCCTGGAAGGCGTCGCGCACGTCGGCGGGTAAGTCGTCGAAGCCCCGGCCCTCGCGCGCTGGCAGATCGCGGCGAAGACAGGCGAGGTGCAGCGCGTAGTCGCGGACCGCGCTGAGCCAGTATTCGGCCTGCCAGACGC
This sequence comes from Ktedonobacterales bacterium, assembly GCA_036383155.1. GTDB lineage: Bacteria > Chloroflexota > Ktedonobacteria > Ktedonobacterales > JADMIN01 > DASVOW01. Next base: position 87 of record DASVOW010000107.1, on the reverse strand, counting down.
GCCCGCGCTCGATGCAAAAGCGCGCCCGCAGCGCGTGATGGACCGCATAGCCGAAGAGCTCATGCGGCGACGGCTGGGGTCTGTATG
>DASVOW010000106.1:0-4671 GCA_036383155.1 Ktedonobacterales bacterium | reverse complement strand
GCGCGCCGTCCCGCCGTCAGAATGGCGTGTACCACATCCTCCGGTAGCGGCTGCTCCGTAAACTGCCGCACCGCCCGCATTGTCCGGATGGCTTCTTGGACAGACGACATGGCGAAACCTCCATAAGCGCCTTGCTATGCGCGGGGATAAACAGGTGAGACAACGGCCCATATACGATATCGTAGGCGTGAAGGTCAAGCGGGCGGCAAGCGGCGGCAGATAGACCCGAGCAGCGTGAAAAGCTCCCACAGGCAGCCTCTCAGCCGTCCCTCCTAGTGCCCCGCTCCCCAGGTGCCCATCACTTGCCGCATGATGGCAAACTCGCCGATGTGGTAGGCGTTGTGGTCGGCCACCACCATAATCTCCCGCGCAATCGTCTGCCCGTTGCCTTGAGGAATCGGCGCCCACAGATCGGTTTGCGGGTCCATGATCATCGCGCGTAGCGCCTGCCGGTCCGCCAGAAAGTCGTGGATCGTCCGCTGCCAGTCGTCAGGCGTCGCCTGCTGATCGGGCGAAGGCCAGTAGTCCTCCGGCCATGCGAGCTCGCGGTAGTGTGGATTACGGATGAAGTCCAGGATGTCCCACTGCGACAGACGCAGATGCTCGAGCAGGTGCCATGCGCTGTAGCTGCCGTTGGGAAACAGGGTGTTGATGTGCGACATTGGATACTCAGCCACAGCCTCCTCAAAGGACATGTGCGCGTTACCGTGCTCGAGTAATTGCGCAAGCTGTTCACGAAGCGGCAGATCATTCGAAGCCATGGGTTCCTCCGTCGAAAACTGGATGGCTTACCAGTGCGCCGGGCGCGTGAGCGACGCCGGCACCCTCGTCTCGCTATCGCCCTTCGCCGCGTCCAGTTGCAACTGGATGAGGAAGATACTCCCGGTGAGGTCGGCGCCTCTCAGATCGGCGTCTCTGAGGTCGGCTCCGGTAAAGTCGGCCAATCGCAGATCCGCTCCTCTCAGGTCAGCCCCGATGAGATATGCCCCGCGCAAGTTGGCGCCTCTCAAGTTGGCGCCTTTGAGTTTTGCGCCGAAGAGGGCGGCGCCTCTGTAGTCCTTCTTCTTGCGGATTCCGGCGCGCGCGTGTTCGCTCGCCCGTACCAGCGGGACATTGATATCCTGCTGGTACGCTGCCACGTCCAGCGCCAGGAGTGTATCGGGGTCCGCATGCGTGAGGCGTTCGGTCTCCTCCAGTGCGCGGCTGATCGCGTCGCGGAGCGGGCGATCCGGTTGCAACGCTAGCGCTTCAGTCAGATACCAGAGCAGCTCGTGGAGGGCGCGCATGATTGGGAACACCGCGAACATCTGCTGTGCGGTTTGCGGGGCTTGCCGCCAGTCCTGTCCACCGAACGTGACCTGGGAGACCTTCTGCCCGGCGCCGAAGCAGTCGTATACCGCGCACCCCCGAAAGCCCTGCTGCCTCAGGCGCGTGTGAATGTCGCAGCGAAAGTCCGAGCGCAGATTGGGGCACGCCTGCCTGGCCTGTTTCGTGATCGCGAAGTCCGCCGAGGCGGCGAAGGCCGGCACGACACAGCACAGCGCGAAGCAGCTTTCGCAGTCGGCACGGAGGTCGAGGCGGCCTTCCTGGGCGGCAGACTTCACATGCTCACGTATCTCAGACATTGTGCCTCCAAGGCAGGGTTACGCTCGCTGGTCGTGCAGATCTCTCCTCCAGCAACGTAACACACTGTATCACCCAAGACAATGTTGCGCTGCTCTGTAGGGAGTGCGGCACATCGTATGACAGGAAACGGCAGGCTATTCTGGCAAAGAGCATAGGATTCGGGAAGTTCGTGTGGATGGCCTCATTTCACGACGAGATGACTGCCAGGTTGTATACTTGTGTGAGCGCAACTGTGTATGCTGATGCGAGCGATGGAACGAGGCAGACAGTATCATGAAAAACTCACGACGATCGATTCCCACCACGCATAACTCGACAACACGTGCGGAACAGACGCGGCTGCGTCAAGAGGAGCGGCGGCGCGCTGAAATTCGCTCACAGCGGACGACACGCATCACGCGCTGGAGCATATGGGGCGGGCTGGGCTTGATTGGCTTCGTCGTAATTGTTGTGATTGTGCGCGCGGTAACGAGCGCATCGTCCGATCAGATCCCAGGTGTCGTCACGTTCTCAAATCTCCCGCGCTACCATACTACTGGCAAGGTAACCTATTTTCAGAATCCACCAGTCGGAGGCCCACATAATCCCGAGTGGCTCAACTGTGGAATCTACAATGCGCCGGTCCCCAACGAGAACGCAGTGCATTCACTGGAGCACGGCGCCGTCTGGATCACCTATCGGCCCGATCTGCCATCCACAGAGGTCGCTCATCTGCGCGATCTCGTGAGCGGTCACAGTTATATCATCCTCTCGCCCTACGATGGGCTGCCCGTTCCAGTGGTCGCCTCTGCATGGGGCGTACAACTCAAGGTTTCGAGCGCCAATGACCCGCGACTGCCCCAGTTCATCTCGAAGTATGAGCAAGGGGCCCAGGCGCCTGAGCGTGGCTCACCCTGCTCAGGTGGAGTCGGCTCCCCAAGCGGGAACTAGAGTCTCCACTGAATACCACTAACACATGACGGGCCAGATCCAGGCGGCGGATAGACAACACGACCTCACCTAGACTATCTGCGCCCAGGTCCTCCATGCTCTCCAGCCGCGCCTCACCCTCATGGGCGATGCTGAATTGCCCGAGTGCCTGTATGAACGCCTCAGACGCATTGTAAGCGAACCAGACCTCATCGTGTGCTCCTGCGAAGTCGTGGTCCCGTACCGCTATCGCCGCCTTCACCCCAAAGTCGTCTACTTCCCAATCCGTAAGGGAGATAGACGACTCGCCATCGATGGACCGCAATTCCACGAGCATCCCCTGTTGCAAGTCTAGGTGCTACCAGCAAGATAAGTCCTCGCGTTTCCAGCCGTTTCCCATTATTCGACATGTTTGTTCCCCGCATACAATCTCCTGCTAGTTCGAGAGACATGTACGTTCCGCCGATCCCGCTGCGGCCTCGATGTCCCCAGCGGCGGATTCCGCAATATCACGTACCGATATTGCCTTGCGCTATCGTCACCCGATGGACTACGATGAGGAAAGTCACGACAGGTTCAACCGTGAAACGTCAGGAGGAACAATGGGAACGGTGAATGTCCGCTACATCGTGCATGATGTCGATTCCGCTATCCCTTTCTACACTGATATGCTCGGCTTTCAGCTCGATATGCATCCGGCCCCTGGGTTCGCCAGCATGTCGCGTGGAGATCTGCAGCTCTACCTCAACCGCCCTGGTGCTGGCGGCGCCGGACAAGCCATGCCAGACGGGCAAACGCCCGCGCCCGGTGGCTGGAACCGCATCCAAATCGTGGTAGACGACCTGGAAGCAACTGTGGCGAAGCTCAAAGCGGCAGGCGCTCGCTTCCGTAATGAGATCGTTGTGGGCAACGGCGGCAAGCAAATTCTGATCGAGGATCCTTCCGGCAATCCGATCGAGCTCTTCCAGCCGGCCTGAGCCGATCTGGAGCTGTACTCGTGCGCTGCCGTGAGTATCGTGGACGGGAGTGGCAATGCAATTAGTGGGTAGTGCCACCTGACCGCATCCGCTCTCCCGTCCGCACCACGCCTGGAGCATCGTGAGCTCAGGAGGACATGATGGGACTGCGCGATATCGAGCTTGCGGCGATCCAGGCGCACATCCTGCACCATGCTGCGCAACAGCGCATCTACGGGCAGTGGATGATGGAGGAGCTTGCGCGTCATGGCTACCGCCTGAGCTATGGCACGCTCTATCCGACGCTGCACCGTATGCTGGAGGACGGCCTACTCGTGCGCGAGGAGGTGCGCGAAGGCAGCCAGGTGCGCAAATACTACACCGCCACACCGGCGGGCCGTGAGACCCTGGCCCAAACACGTCAGCGCATCCGCGAGCTGTACCGCGAGCTGGTCGAGGAGGCGGGGGAAGACCACGGCGATGGCGAGGCAGAGTAAATGAGCACCGTCATGCCCTTTGTCGTCGTGGTCGCTTTCACTTGAAATCTAGACGTCCACTATACCAGCGCCATGATGGGCATGCCCTTCGCCGCACCCTCGATTGCTGAGGGGCCCGCCTCGTGCTGGCGTTCGCGCTTGAATGGATGACACGCCTCATTGCTAGTTGAGCTCCTGTCGTCATGCAACGAGCATGACGGCGAAGACACCTACGCCGTCATGCCCGCGCTGTCTACGGAGAGCCTGCTCTACCCGTTGCTGTTTTTGCCATTGCCAGAGTTATTGCCATGGCTGTTGCCATTGCCATGGCTGTTGCCCGTGGCAGGAGTTGCACCCATGGCAGGGAAGTCGCCAACATCAGGGATAGTGCCGGTGCCAGCATTGGTGCCTGTGGCTGGGGTTATGCCCGTGGCAGGGCGGGTGCCCATGTTAGGGGTGGTGCCCGTGGCAGGGTTTTTAGCGCCCTGGACGGTCACCTTCCTGGCTACGAGCTTCCCATCGTTCTGCTTGTTGGCCTGAACCTGGACCTTATGACCGATGTCCTTGGCAAGGTCGCCAAGCATGCGGGCATGGACGCCGTTGACACGCGTCTTGGCGTTGACGACGATCGTAGTCAGAGCCGTGCTGCCCTTCACCTGCACACTGACGGTGCCGGCGTTAGCATTGAATGCCTTCAACACGCC
>DASVOW010000105.1:0-6967 GCA_036383155.1 Ktedonobacterales bacterium | reverse complement strand
CATGACTTGCCTGTCAAGACACCCAGCAGGCGCGAGAGACAACTATCACCGCCTCTCTGAGAGCGTGTTTTGCACTGCGTTGCAGGAGCCCTGAGTGGCAAGAGAGCAAGATAGGAGAGGTTTCTTCTGATCACTGCTGGTAGATTGTATGTACTTGCTCTTTTCCCATGCGCTCCAGGCGACGGAGGAAGCGGCGAAGCAAAGCAATCAGAGCATCAAAGCAAAGGAGAACCCATGAACTTCACCACTACCCTTGTGGTAGACCAAACTCCGAGAGAAGTCTTCAATGCTGTCACCAATGTTCGCGGATGGTGGTCGAAAGACGTTGAAGGCAGCGCTGACAAACTCAATGATGAGTTTATATTTCAGGTCAAAGACGTCCATTATTGCAAGATAAGATTAGTCGAAGTTATTCCTAACAAGAAAGTTGTCTGGCTTGTTACGGATAGCTATCTTAATTTTGTGAAAGACAAAGGCGAATGGACGGGCACAAAAGTTCGTTTTGAAATCTCTCAACAGGAGAACAAAACGCAACTCCTCTTCACTCACGAGGGTTTAGTTCCCGAAGTTGAGTGTTATGACGCCTGTTCACCTGCATGGACCAGCTATGTGCAGGATAGTTTATTGAGTTTGATAACTACGGGTAAAGGGCACCCCAACAAAGAGGCTAACGGGGAAATTCTCGTGCCCACGGGCAGGCAAGACGCTGAAATGTAGACGTAATACCTCGACGCGAGTGCCCGCCACGATACGCGCTCCCGCCTGTTCCGCTGCCGAGCGCAGCCCATCCACCAGTGCCTGCCAGCCACCGTCAATGTAGAGCGCCGGATTGTTGAGCGCAAGTTGCGTCTTGAGGATAAACACATCCGCGCTCACCAGCTCAAGCGCCGAGCTATAGACCAGCGTACGCGCCTGCGCTGCCATGAACTCGCGCACGCGTGGTCGCTGGATGTTGCGCTCCAGCCACTCCTGCACGCTCACCCTTCGCAGGTCTTCCGGCTTCACCTTTGCAATCCTGGACAACACAACACACCCACCAGCTCCACCTTATCGGCAATGCTCAGGGCGTCAGTCCGCAACAGCGTGCTGAGCCCAGCAGGGAAGATATGCAGCTTTCCCCTGCGCAGCACAGAGAAGGGACCTGTCGGACTATGACCAGTAAAGGCAATCCCCAGTTCCCGCAGAACCTCCGAAGCGGCCCCACTCGTGTACAGAGCATGAATGCCACGATTGAACACATATCCCTCGTGCATCTTGCTTGCTGCGCCCTCCCAGTTCTGCTGACTTCTCAAACACCATCACGCCGGCCCCAGCGCGCGCCAGATAAACCGCAGCGGTCAAGCCAGCCAGCCCGCCACCGACGATCACGACATCGGCCTGTTTCGTCTGCGTTGCGAACTTCGTTTCCATGTTTGTGCGCTCCTCGTTCCATTTCGCGGAACAACCGTTTTGCGCACACAAGGCGGAAACAGGTCGGCGTTTGTGACAAAACACGCGCGACTCCCTACGCCCCGACCTTCACCCCCGTCACCCGATCAGGTAGCGAGGGCCACGTCGAGCACCTGCCGCACCCCCGCGAGCGTCGTCGCGAGCAACGTCTGCTCCGCCACCGAACGCAGCTCCTCGTATGTATGCCTCGCCAGCGCCTCCTTGACCGCTGGAATGCTGGCCGGATTCATGCTCAGTTCATCCACTCCCAGCCCCACGAGCAACGCCGCCATCTGCGGATCGCCCGCCATCTCGCCGCAGACCCCTACATGCCTGCCCGCGCGCCGTGCCGCCTCCGTAATCTGCGCAATCGCCCGCAGCACCGCTGGCTGTGTCGGCGAATTGAGCGCCCCTAGCGCCGGATTGAGCCGGTCCGCCGCCATGACATACTGCGTCAGATCGTTCGTGCCAATGCTAAAGAACTCCGCCTCATTCGCCAGCGCCTCTGCCGCGAAGACCGCCGCCGGTGTCTCCACCATAATGCCCAGTGGCAGCAGCCGGTCAAGTTGCACCCCCTCGCTGGCCAGCGCCTGCTGCTCCGCCTGCAGTAGCTCCCGCGCCTCGCGCACCTCCTCCACCGTCGCCACCATCGGCAGCATGATCCACAGTGGTGCCTGCGTCCGTGCCCCCGCTCGCAGCAGCCCGCGCAGCTGCGCCCTCAGCAACGCCTTTCTGGCAAGCTGCAAGCGAATCCCACGCACACCCAGCGCCGGATTCGCCTCCCCCGGCAAATCAGCCGTGTACGGCGCCAGCGCCGGTAGCGGCTTATCCGCCCCCGCGTCGAGCGTGCGCACGATGATCGGGCCGCTTGTTGGGCCGAGCGCCGTCACGATCGCGCTATACATCTCAGCCTGCTCGTGTTCATCGGGCAATGTCGCGCGCCCCGAGAACAAAAACTCGGTACGCAGCAGCCCCACTCCTTCCGCGCCCACCTCCGCCGCCAAACGCGCATCCTCCTCGCCGCCGATATTCGCCAGCAGCGGCACACGCTTTCCGTCCCGCGTCTGCCCCGGATGTTCCCGCAACGCCGCCTGCCGTATATCACGCGCCGCCGCGTCACTCCTGTGGCGCTCGGCCTCCGTCCGCGCCTGGGCAAGCTGCTTAGCCTCAGGCCGCACGTATACCACCCCGGCGCCCCCGTCCACGATCACCTCATCCCCATCGCGAATCTCCGTAAACGCCCCCACGCCCACCCCCACCACAGCCGGAATGCCGCGCGCGCGCGACAGGATTGCCGCATGTGAGGTAGCGCTGCCCCGCACCAACATAATCGCTAACGCCTGCTCCGTACCCATCTGCACCGTATCCGACGGTGCCAAATCCTCCGCGACGATTACAACCGGATGCGCCACCGCCTTCAACCGTTGCCCCAAATTTTGAACTGGGCCTGCCTGCAAATGCGTCAATGCCTGGCGCGCGGCATCCAGCACATCCGCCGCCCGTGCCTGCCACAGCGCATCAGGCAACGCCGCCAGCTCTGCCGCCTGCTCCTCTGCGGCCTTGAGCAGGGCACGCTCGGCGCTCGCCCCCTCCTGCTCGATCAACTCCTCCGCCCGCTCGCCAATCGTCGGATCCTCCAGCATCAACGCCTGCGCCTCGAATATCCCCGCCTCCTCCTTGCCGATCTCACGCTCCACCCGCTCAGCCAGCGTGCGCAAATCCGCCGCCCCCGCCGCCAGCGCCGCTCGCAGCTGCTCCCGCTCCGCCGCCGGATCCCCCGCCTTCGCCTCCTCAGACATACCCGCGGGTGCCCCCCCCTCGGCTGGCGGACGATAGACAAACGCCCGACCCACAGCAACGCCCGGCGACACGCCAATGCCCTCCAGCCGCATCGGACCCGCGCCACCCGCCACTTGACCTGTCTCAGTGAAACTCATACGGCCACCACACCTTCCTTCAATTGCGACTGGCGTAAGCCATTGCCGCGTCCATCGCCTGTGCCGCTCCCCATGCCCTCGACGGCACATGCCCGAAATGCTCAACCCGCCATGCCGCCCACTATCACCCGCACACATATTGTGCCAATGGTACGCGCGCGATTGCGCAAGCCCCCATCACCGAAATTCACAGCCCCTCCACCTCCTCTCGCCCACCCTCCGCCGCTTGCCTCATCTGCGATAATACCTGAGCAGGAAAACGATGCGAGGAGAAAACGCACATATGACAGCAGCATTCGCCACAATCGCGGCTCTGCTCACCAACACACAGCGGCATCTCCGGCTCAGATACCTCCGCTTGGTCATCACCCTATACTCCATATACGGGTTGCTGTACCTCGGTTTTTTTGCTGCCTCAGTATTTGGTTTGGCGCAAGCATGGCATGGTCAGGAGTGGATAGGATTCTGGGGCTTCGGTCTGGAATCTGTCGCAGCCGCATCTCTTCTGCTGGCATTCATGGAGTGGGCCGACTTTAGCAAGCACCTGTATGCCCGTGTCATCCTCCTGCAAGAGGCAGCGCGAACGGGAGACGAAAGCCTCGCACCATTGGCTCCAGTTCTTGACGGCGAAAAGCCGCTATCTACGCCTCCCTTTATCGAAAGCACACTGATAGGCCCATTCCAACGTCCCACCGCGTTACATAGTAGTTTCTTCATGTTGGCTACCTTTGTCTTGGTGATGGCTCTCGTGCTTATCGTCCCGACTCTCCTTGCATTCGGCAACGCAGTGTTTGGCACTATCCTGGCAATAATCTTAGTGCTCTGTGGTGGCGCACTTGGTTTGTTGGCGCATCGAACGTTCGGCCCCTTCTATGCCAAAGTAGATGCTGAAGGGCTCCGCTGGCCCGCGATCATTGGTCGCTCCCACCAACTTTCCTGGCATGAGGCGACATGCCTCATTCGCATCACCGATGAGCGACAAATCACGGATGATCGCCGTACGGTGTACGTCGTAGTCGGAGAAAAAGCAGCGTTCGCCTGGACCATCACCGGTGACTCATCCGAGACAGCCGCTGGCGCCGCGTCGTGCCAAATAGCCCACGCCGTCACCCAACATACTGGTCTACCATTGCGCGACCTCTCCGCCGAGGCCCGCCGTCTCGCTCACCACAAACACGTTGGCATCCCACCTCAAAGAAGAATCCGCATGTTGGGAATTGGTTGCGCGCCCCTTCTCTTGCTCCTGCTAGTGGCTGGCATATTACAGGTCACGCAGCCCCGCTACTTCGACTATCTCTACTCGCGCGCCCACACCTCCACCCCGCTCTACACCGACCACCTCACCCATCCCGATAGCGATTGGCCCGTAACGAAATCGCCTGACACCACCACCGATTTCATTGGCAGCGCATTCACGATCACACACGACCTCAATCATTTTACCGGTCGCCCCGGTTTCATCCCGTCCCCCCACCACTTCGACAATGCCCTGTACGAGGTCACACCTTATGCCTATGGCCTCACCACCGACGGGGCGGGCATCGCAATTCTCGGCACGCAGCCATCACGGCCTGTGCTTGCGTTTTACGTAGACACGCTGGGCTATTGGCGGTTAGAGTCAATTACACTGGATGGGCAAAGCACCTTTAGGTCAGTTCGAACCGACCACAACGACGCCATTCACGTCGGGCTCACGGCCTCAAACCGCCTCGCCATACTCGTTCAAGGCAGCGACTTCACCTTCTATGTCAACGGCCACTACATCACCCGCTACCACGACGACCACTACGCAGGAGGCCACATTGGGTTATATCTCAACCCCATAGCCCAGCACGGCTCCTTCACCGACTTCGCCATCTACCCCGCATGACACGCACATCGCTTTGTTATAAGTGAACAAACATGCTGCCCTTGAACATGACCAGCCCAATGATGACCTGGGAAGATACGATGTGGGAGCGCGTCAGACCAAAGAGTAGGTGATGAGGTCAATGATACGAATTGAATTTGAAGAACCCTCACGATCCGGGCCGTGCGAGTGTTGCGGCGGCACGACGACAAGCCTCACGCGCTTTGTGTACGAGGATGACGATGCACACGCCATATACTACGCTCGATTCTCAGATAACCATCTCGACCGCGTTGTGATTGCCACGATCAGCCTCGGAGAATGGGGACAAGATGCGCCCGATCGACGAGTAGCCTTCGCAGTCAGGATCTGGTCGGACGGCTCCAACTACAACGTGGGTCTCATTGACGCAGCAGAATCCCCATGGCATGACGTACAGGTAATTGGAAAGACGCTTGACCGTCAGGAAGCCCTCGCGCATCCCTTTCTTGAGGAGGCATTCCACATCACTGACCATATGGTAAGGGAAGATCAGGCCATTAAACACTATCTCGATGGCTAAACCGGTCCACGGCAACACTATCGCGTAGGTCACTGGCGGGAGTCCGAGCCAACAGCATGGCGCTCATCTACGTCGCACCCCCCACCGCATGCGACATCATAACCTCCTAAAGGAATAGAGAGGCGATGAGATAACCCCCGAATTTATCCGCCCTCCCACCCATCACCGCTCGCCTCGCACGAGTCAAAAACGAAAAAAAGACGACTGATCGACGAATTTTCGACGAGTGATCGACGAAAAAAAGACGAGAAACAAACGAGAAAAAACGCAGACAACCCGCCGATCATGGTCTATATTGCACTCATAGAACATTCTTTCTCATTCAGGCACCGGCCAGCTATCGGTACCCACTCGCCCGACCCTAGTCCGCGAATTGACTGCCAATTGCCTGCCAGGCACTGGCCACTGGCCGGAGTTTGCGGCGCGCAGTGCCAATGGCGTGCCAATGGCGTGCCGGGCACCGGCCACTGGCCACCGGCCGCGGTTGCAATCACCGGCTCTCTCAACCGTCGACCATCACTCGCCATCCGCCACCCCGCCTGCCCCACGACCCCTCTCCCGCGCACGGGGGAGGGGCTGGGGAGGGGGCCCACCAATCGAAAGGAAGCGCACCCCATGCACCCCACCCTCGATCCTAACATCGATCCCACCACCAACAACACCGATCCCACCACCATGCCCGCAACCGACCCCTACCCCGACGACACGTACACCCCCAGCAGCTACCCTATGCCACCCTCCCCCACAGCCGAACCCTTCATCCCGGCTACCAGTGTGCCCGCCACCGCCGACACGCCGCGCGACCGCGCCTACACCCTCCACCTCCAGGGCTACCGCTCCCCCGCCATCGCCGCCCACCTCCACGTCCCCGAACGCACCATCCGCCACTGGATCCAGCAAACCAACCAGGACCTCAACGCCCTCCCCGCCCTCGATGACCTCACCGGCGCCACCGATCCGGATCAGCAGGACGCCCTCTCCACCGCAGCCACCGATCTCGCCGCATCCCCCCTCTCCCTGTGGGAGAGGGGGCAGGGGGTGAGGTCCGCCGCCACCCTCACCACCCTCCAACACCAGCGCACCCTCGCCGTCGAGCGCCACCGCGCCCGCAGTGCCGCCGCCTGGGCGCTCCACGACCAGCTCCGCGCCACCCTCGACCCCTTCCTCGCCCGCCTCAGCGAACGCCTGCTG
>DASVOW010000104.1:0-2450 GCA_036383155.1 Ktedonobacterales bacterium | reverse complement strand
GCCTGCCGCGACACAGACCGACAGCAAGACGCAAGACACGCGAGTCTTCGTCGAGATTCCGCGGGCCAAGCCCGGACAGGGCTACGTCGCCCCAAAGAATTATGAGCATCCACTGCTGCAATCGCTCAGCCGGCTGGCGGTCGTCGCGCTCTGCGCCTCACTGCCCCTGGCTCCGGCGGTCATCATTGGCCTCATCCTCTTTTTGCCGCAGTCTCACGCCATCCAACAGGGCTTCCTCTGGCTGTGGATCCCCATGGCCATCTTTGTCGAAGCGTTCGCCATTTTTGTCGCGGTGGGCGTCGCCCGCGAGGCGCTCGGCTCATCAGGTAGCGATCACTTTACGCGCTGAGCTGATATGAATACGCGCCTGCGGAGACATACACTCCCATAAGCAAAAGACACAGACAGGGGCGAGACGGCTCATAACCATCTCGCCCCCGTTGTGTTCCTTCCGTACGTCCCGTACATCGTGGCGCCCCTGTCCTCACCGGGTACGGCACACCTACTTCGCGGCGCGCGAGAGGAGCACGGCTGGCGCAGTGATCAGGATCAGCTTCAGATCGAGCCAGAAAGAACGGCGCTTGATATACTCGAGATCCATATCCACCATCTGCTCGAACGGCACTTTGTTGCGTCCATAGATCTGCCAGATGCCCGTCACACCGGGCCGCACGGTGAGACGCTGCAGATGCTTGTGCTGATACAGGCGCACCTCATACGGGATCGGCGGGCGCGGGCCCACCAGCGTCATGTCGCCGGTCAGCACATTGTAGAGTTGTGGAAGCTCGTCGATGCTCGTGATACGGATCAACGCCCCTACCGGCGTAATGCGCGGATCCTCCGCATGCAACAGAGGGCGCAAGCGATGAAGCCGCAGCCGGAGCCAGCCGCGCTGCTTCATTGGGAGCACTTCGACTGCGTCATCGTCCATGTCTGATCTCGCATATGGCCGCCCGGCCAGCGCTAGGCTTTCTTTGGTTACTTTGCCATTGCCGCCCTTGCCCTGTACGAAATGTGTATAGGCAATCTGGTGCAGGCTATGATCGGCATCCGAGCACATCGAACGGAACTTATACATGGTGAAGATGCGCCCGCCCTCGCCGACGCGCTGCTGGCTAAACAGCGCTGGACCGGGTGAAGTAAGCTTGATGATCAGGGCGACCACCCCCAACAACGGCGAGAGTAGCAGCAGAATGGTCGCGCTGACGATGAGGTCGAGCGTGCGCTTGGCGATGCGATAGCCCAGGGGCAGCTCGCGCAGGGGCAGCGCGATTGCCACACCGTCAGCTTGTGGTAGTGCTGGATGTTCTCGTTCGAGCACACCAGTCGTAGCTGATGCCCGGTCAGTGAGCAGTGCCATGTGTTCTTGCGCCATATTCCGCAGCCCCCATCCAGCCGGCACGCCAGGCTCATGCTATAGTGCATTGAGTACAAATGAAGTCTACAGGGGGGCTTCGTATAATGCGGTGCCTTCCGAGTCGGGATAAGGTTGAGAAGATCGAAATGCAGTGAAGGTTTACGCAGCGTGTGGGGGAAGATTATACCGAGCGTGTGAAAGAGGAGGTAAGCAAACGCGCACACTGCGCGGCGCGAACTGGATGAACGCAGAAATAGCAATGGCTTGAAATGGCAAAAAGAAACCCGGTGGCGTTTCTTTCATTGCCACCGGGTTTGGAACAGCGATAAAGCAGCCTCACCATCTGTTCCAGCAGTCAGGTCCGAGGGCTCACTAGCCCTCACGCGGCTCACGCGACGACTGCTGCTTGGGCGTCCCACGGCCTCGCTCGCCGCCCTTCTTGCCGATGCGCGAGTAGAACTCTGGCCCCTGTTGCCGCTTGGTTGACTCGCCACCCTTCTTACCAATCTCAGCGTAGAAGGAGGGGCCGAGCTTCTCTTTCACAGCCTCGCCGCCCTTCTTGCCGATGCGCGAGTAGAACTCCGGGCCGTACTTCTCGCGTACAGCCTGACCACCGTGCTTGGCTTTCTGGGATCCAGGCTCAGGTCCGCGCTTGCTTGTTGCCATGATTCGCACCTCTCTGTACTCGTGTACTCTCACCTAATAAACTGTCATGAATGGTTGCGCGCCATGTCACACGACATAACGTGCCAAGGCAACCTGCTCGTCATCACGTCGCAGGACCCATGCCAACAAGGGTCGCTTCCAGCGGTTGGATCGCGTTGCTTGCCGGAATCGCGCACCCTGCCAGCGAAAGTGCCTGGCAGACATACCAAACATAATACGAGGTTCGCCTCATACTAGTTGCACCGCATGGCAGGCTCAGCTCCGCTTGCTATTCACTTAGGTTCGCTGATTGCTGTGCGGCGGCAAGGCGATTGGCAATCAGCGCGGCTGTGGCTCCCGCGCCGATGCCATTATCAATGTTGACGACGGTTAATCCGGGAGCGCATGTCTGCAACATTGCCAGGAGGGCCGCGCGACCCTTCCCGCC
>DASVOW010000103.1:0-13819 GCA_036383155.1 Ktedonobacterales bacterium | reverse complement strand
CCAGAATGGAGTGGAGGTGCGCCTGACACCAACTGAATTCTCCCTGCTCGAACAGCTCGTCACCAACGCGGGCAAAGTGCTCACCCATCGCATGCTGCTCCAGCGTGTCTGGGGACCGGAGTACGGCGGAGAGGCCGAGTACCTGCGCGTCTACATCAACCGCTTACGGCAGAAGCTAGAGCCGAATCCCGCCAAACCGCAACTGCTCGTAACTGAGCCCGGTGTTGGGTATCGCTTCGCTGCCTCTTGACGCAAGCAACCCTATCAAAAACTCCCTGCTCTCACAGAGCGCACCATACGCGCCGCCGCAAGGCCACACCGCCTCTGCTGGCCTGTCGGCGCACGCCATTCTCCCATACACGAGTTGTGCAATCGCGCCCACGAGACACCCCGAATCGTTTACGCGATGTTTATGCGTCGACCTTGTGCATTTACGTCGTGTTTACGAGACACCAGGTACCATATGGGTGGTAGATCTGGACATCGTCAGTGCCCCTGACCACGACGACCCTGCGGCTCAGGCAAACAACCAATTCCCACAGGATGGGTACGGCGCGAACGATCTGCCGCCTCGGAGGTTCTAAATGATGAGCATGCTTGATTCGACACCTGTAGAGCAGAGTGCGCAGGCGGGGTCTTCCCCGGCCATCGAACTACGCGCCGTCACCAAGCAATTCCGCACCCCCAACGGCGGATTGTATACAGCCCTGCGCGACCTGAGCCTGAGCATTCGTCCAGGCGAGTTCTGCGCGCTTGTTGGCCCCACCGGCAGCGGCAAATCCACGACGCTGGGCCTCATCTCAGGGCTTGAGCGCGCCACCCGTGGTGAAGTCAGCGTGATGGGTGCGCCCGTAACTCGCATCAATCCACAGGTCGGTTTCGTCTTTCAGAATGATGCCGTCTTCCCCTGGCGCAGCGTGCTCACCAACGTCATGGCAGGCCCACTCTTCCGTGGCATGCCCAAGCGCGAGGCCCAGCAGCGTGCGCGCGACTGGGTCGCCCGCGTTGGGCTGGCCGGCTTCGAGGACCGCTATCCTCACCAGCTCTCCGGCGGCATGCGCAAGCGTGTGTCCCTGGCGCAGACACTCATCAACGAGCCAAAGATCCTGTTGATGGACGAGCCATTTAGTGCGCTCGACGTGCAGACGCGGGTACTCATGGGCAATGAGTTGCTCAACCTCTGGTCATCCACCTCAGCCTCAGTCGTCTTCGTCACCCATGACCTGGAAGAAGCCATCGCTCTTGCCGACCGCGTGATTGTGCTGACTGCCGGTCCGGCCACCGTCAAAGGCACCTACACCATCGACCTGCCGCGTCCGCGTAACGTAACCGAGATTCGCTTCGAACCGCGCTTCGTCGAGCTCTATCACGAGATCTGGGAAGATCTGCGTAGCGAGGTCATGATCAGCTATGAACGCTCTAAACAACTCTCTAGTTGAGCCGGCGCAGGCGCCCGCGGGGAACGAGATACGCGCGCTCCGGAGCGAAGCGAGCAGGCGTCGCGTCGTCGTCAACATGGTGCGCATCCTGGTATTCGTTGTCATTATCGGCGGCTGGGAGCTGGGTGCTCGTGCCGGCATCATCGACCCGTTCTTCTGGGGCCAACCCTCTGGCATCTGGGAGCAGCTCATGACGTGGGTACGCGACGGCACGGCACAAGGCTCGCTGTGGGAGCAGATCCTCGTGACGCTCGAAGAGGCAGTCTTGGGGTTCGTCATCGGCGTGGTCCTGGGGGTGTTCTTCGGAATCGTGCTCGGCACCAATCGCTTCCTGTCCGACGTCCTGGCGCCCTACATCAAAGCCCTCAACTCGATTCCGCGTGTGGCGCTGGCGCCGATCTTCGCCATTGCCTTTGGGGTGACCGGCATGCAATCGAAGGTGGCACTGGCGACGGTGCTGGTCTTCTTCATCGTCTTCTTCAACGCCTTCCAAGGGGTGCGTGAGGCGGACCGCAACCTCCTGGCCAATGCGCGCATCCTCGGAGCGAGCCAGCGCAAGGTGGCGACCCACGTGATCATCCCCTCTGCGCTCACCTGGATCATCGCAAGCATGCACGTCAGCTTCAGCTTCGCACTGGTGGGTGCGGTCGTCGGCGAGTACATCGGCGCGACGCAGGGTCTGGGCCTCCTGGTCCAATCGGCGGGCGCCAACTTCAACAACAACGGCGTCTTCGCTGCGCTGGTCATCCTGGTAGTGGTCGCCTTGATCGCCGAAGCGTTCATCACCTGGCTGGAGAACCGCCTGATCCGCTGGCGCCCCAATGCGTCAACCGAGGGTGGCCTGTAATCGCTTGTCCACGTCGGCGTGACCATATGACTGTGTTCCACCCACAGTATTGCCAGGGATACACCTGCGCGGGAAGGAGGAAGTGACGCGAAAGATAGGGCGATCAAGGCGATCAATACGTAAAACCAGCAGGGGCCAGCGGCGCGCCCCTAGCGCATGTGAACATGCGAGTTCGTAGAGGAGAGCAATGTTCATGCACCAATGGAGCAAGCGATTTTTTGTACCCGCAATCGTCATCCTCACCGTAATCCTGGCAGCATGCGGCACGACCAGCACGAACACCGGCAGCGGACCGCAACGGGCTTCGCTCAAGATCATGGTCGGCGGCCTGAGCAAACAGATCTACCTGCCGAACAAGCTCGCCGAGCGACTCGGCTATTTCAATGAGCAGAACCTCGACGTGACCCTCATCGACGAGGCATCCGGCCAGTCCTCTGAGCAGGAAGTGCTCGCCGGAGGAGTACAGGCAGGCTCCGGCTCCTACAACCACACCATTGAGCTGCAAGCCGCCGGCAAAAAGATGGAGTGCGTCGTCCAGCTCGACATCGCCCCTGGCGAGGCCGAGGTCGTCTCATCGAAAGCCACCGGCATCTCCACCCCTGCCGACCTCAAAGGCAAGAACCTCGGCGTCACCGAGCGCGGCTCCGGCACGGAGACGCTGACCAGGGCCATACTGCAAAAAGCTGGTGTCTCACCAAATAGCGCAAGCTATATCCCCGTCGGTGCCGGCAACACCTTTATCGCCGCACTGCAGCAAGGTAAGATCGACGCCGGCATGACCACCGAGCCGACGATCTCGCGCGTCGTGTCGACCGGCGCGGGCAAAGTGCTCGTCGACATGCGCTCACCGCAGTCCACCCAGCAGGCGCTTGGCGGCAACTACCCGTTCATCTGCGTCTTCATGAAGAACGACTACGTTGCAGCCAATAAGGACGTAGTGCAGCGCATGGTCAACGCCTACGTCAAGACGCTCAAGTGGATCAACACGCACACTGCCGCTGAGATCGCCGACAAAATGCCCGCCGACTACTACGCCGGCGACAAGAGCCTCTACGTGACGGCGTTGGATAACCAGAAGGCCATCTTCAGCCCCGACGGCACCATGCCCAGCGACGGCCCCCAGACTGTCCTCGGCATCGAGCAGCAGATTGGTGCGGTGAAGCAGAGCCAGACCATCGACCTGACCCAGACCTACACCAACCAGTTTGCCAGTTCCGCCGCCGGCTGAGTGAATTCTACGCCGCGTTAGTCAAGAGGCCATTACAGCGGTGAGACCCCTCTCATGCACCTGCATGCAAGAGGGGTCTCCTATTACGGCGTGTGAAATATGACTCCGATGAATTACGTCGCCTAATCCTAGTCCGCGGAGGCGGACTTCGTGGCGCCCGCAGGCGCCCTTAGGCGCGGTTTTAACCGCCCGCTAAATGGGACTCATCCTCTCAGCCGCATTTTCGTTGCTCATCTCACCCCGCCATAGCCCAGACGGCCCAAACGAACAACCAATCTTGTGCGGGCTGCGCATATACTGTACAATGCCTCAGTATCACAGCGCCCCTGTCGGGCGAGGAGCGCCTGGCTGGTCCCCTCGCGGACGTGACGGCTGCCATCCGTGGCCGTGCGCGTCCCGCTGATAGTGGCTACTTCGCGCGTCTGGCTGGCTGCCACGCTGATGTCTCCGACATCGAGCGCGTTTGGCTGCTGGGTGGACGTTTCTCTCGCGCGGGTTGATCGACGACCGCACCTGCGGGCGAGAGTACAGTGCAACGAAATAATGTGCTTATAGATGCCGTCAAGCGTATCGAAGCCTACGGAAGCGTATCGAAAGGGGGCGGGTCCCGATGTCGGGCACACGGGTATTCGCGATCGCTAATCAAAAAGGTGGCGTCGGCAAGACGACCACCTCCATAAATCTCGCCGCGTGCCTTGCCGATGCGGGCCGCCGCACGCTGGTCATCGACCTTGACCCGCAGTCCAACACCACGACTGGGCTCGGTGTAGATGCGCACCGCGTCGGCCTCTCGATGTACGAGCTACTCGTCGACGAAAATGTAAAGGTCGACGACGTGGTGAAGACGGAGGTCCGCCCCAATCTCTCGCTAATCCCCGCCAAGGTGGACCTCTACGCCGCAGACATCGAGCTGGTCTACCTCGATCAGCGCGAGTACCGAATGCGCCGCGCGCTGGAAAGCATCAAGCAAGACTTCGACTTCATCCTGATCGACTGTCCCCCCTCGCTCGGCCTGCTGACCGTCAATGCCCTCACCGCCTCAGATGGTGTGATCCTCCCGTTGCAGTGCGAATACTTCGCCCTGGAAGGCATGCAACAGCTCCTGAATACCGTTCGCCTAGTGCGCGACCGGCTGAACCCCAAGATCACCCTCTTCGGCGTCGTGCTGACGATGTATGACCCACGCACCAAGCTTGGCAGCGAAGTCGTGCGTGAGATCAGCGAGCACTTCCCCAAGGAAAAGTTCCAGACGATCATCGCGCGCAATGTGCGCCTCTCCGAGGCTCCGAGCTTCGGCCTGACGATCCTGGAGCACGACTCACGGTCCCCCGGTGCGCTGGCCTACAAGCAGCTCGCCGAAGAAGTGATCGCCCGCGCCGCGAATATGGAGGCTGCACATGCCTAAGCAACGCTTCGGACTCGGTCGCGGCCTGGATGCCCTGATCCCGGGCGCGGTGCCCGTTGCCGACGACGTACCGATGGACACCGCGCTCCCCAACGCCTCGCTTTTTGAGGTACCCGTCGCGGCCATCTCGCCAAACCCCCAGCAACCACGCCTGCCCACTGTCGACGACCAGCAGCTCCTGGAGTTGGCGACCTCCATCCAGGAGTACGGCCTGCTACAGCCGGTGCTGGTGGCGCTGGACGGCGCGGATGAGGATGGTCCACACTACCAGTTGATCGCCGGCGAGCGGCGCTGGCGAGCGGCACAGATTGCCGGCCTCGATCGCGTCCCAGCAGTGATCCGCGACGCGACGCCCCAGCTCATGCTCGAAATGGCGCTCGTCGAGAACCTGCAGCGCACCGACCTCAACCCATTGGAAGAGGCGCAAGGCTACCAGATGCTCATGGAAGACTACGGCCTGACGCAGGAGCAAGCAGCCGACCGCGTCGGACGCAACCGCGCGACGGTAGCCAATACACTGCGTCTCCTGCAACTCCCACCGGAGGTGCGCGAGCTGCTGGTTGGCCTGCCCAAAGTCTTCACCGAGGGCCACGCCCGCGCTGTCCTGCAGGTCACAGGCGAAGCCGAGCGCGTGGCCTTAGCGCGCCAGATCATCGCCCAGCTCATGAGTGTACGCCAGGCGGAAGAGATGGCGCGCCGCTACAACGAAGCCTCGCTGCGACTGACGCCCGACCGCCGTGGTGGCCGCGGCGAGCGCCCCCAGAGCTACGAGACGCACGAAATCGAAGAGAAGTTCACCCAGGCCGTCGAGATGAAAGTGCGCCTCCAGCGCACCACACGCGGCAAAGGCTCCGTCACCTTCTTCTTCAGCACTGATGAGCAGCTCCAGACGCTCTACGACCGCATCGTCGGCGGCGGACAACTATTGCTTGAGCCGCCCAATGGCAACGGCCATGGCGCTGGCTACAGCGTCGCTGGCGACGGCATGGACGGCTTGCTCGACGACACGTTCGACATGCCCTTCATCGACGCCGACGAGCCCGACTCCGAAAACTAACAGTGAACACACCATCCCTGGTGCCAACCTCGACATAGCACCAGACAAAGAGACAGCCCGCACAGGCGATGATCTGTGCGGGCTGTCTGAATATTTCGAGTTGCAGACACCTCGCCGCTCTCCAGTCCGCGGAGGCGGACTTCGTGGCGCCCGCAGTCGCCAATTGCCTGCCAGTCCGCGGCCGCGGTTTTAACCGCCCGCTCCCCTTTCGGCTACTCGCCCACGGCTACCAGCATAACTACGCATCCTGACGCCAATCTTTCCATTCCGGCTTGCTTCTTGCGCAGCGCTCACCAGCTTATACCACATCGGCCTGGATTCTTAGGGTATGCAATGGCTTGTACGCCCCGTCCCCGTGCGTGCTCCAGCCATGCACGGCCGAGCGCGCTGACCACCAGCACCCACAGCCATTTGGTATTACGTCCTGACGGTCGCCGTGAGAGAGAAGTGCGGCGAAGTCGTGTAGCGCGGAGGAATGCGTCCGGCCAGGCATTGCCGGAAGGGGTAGCTTATGCATGCGACTACTGGTGAGCTGGCAATTCACGCCGATACACTACCACTCAACATACCTATTCCACAGATGACCGTGCCGCCCTTGCCTGTGCTGCTCATCGTCGGTGCGGGTGCGCTCGTTCTCCTGCTCGCTCTACTCTTCGCGCTGCACGTCGCCGGAACGATGCGCCTGCTCGATCTATCGAGCCGCGAAGGCCGGCGCATCTCAGCGGAGCTCCACACCACGCACCCCCTCACCAACTTCACGCGCAACGGCAAGCCAAGCGACCCCATCAACCTGCGTATCGTCGCCACAGAAAGCCAGCTCGCCACCGCATTCGTTGCTGCCGGCTGGTATCGCGCCGACGAGATCCGTCTCATCACCGCGCTGCGTATCAGCGTCAGTGCCATTCTCGGCGCGAAGTACTCCACAGCCCCCGTCAGCAATCTCTACCTCTTCGGACGCCCTCAAGACATCGCCTTCCAGCGTCCAGGCAGCAACGTGCGCATGCGCGACCACGTGCGCTTCTGGGAGAGCGGCGAGCACAGCAGAGATGGCCGCCCCATCTGGGTGGGTGCCGCCACCGAAGACGTCGACGTCGAGATCTCCCCCACCACGCACCTGCCAACCCATAAGATCGGCGCCGATGTCGATGAGGAGCGTGCGCTCGTCGTGCGTGACCTCGTTGCCACAGGTTGGGTCATCAATCGAGCGTGGGCCACTGGCTTTGGCGAAGAAACGCACCTGAAGAATGCATCCGGAGATGAATATTTCACGGATGGCAAGATCGCTGTGCTGACGCTGGCGAATGTGCCCGTGCTACTGCCCTTCCCCACGCAGGTACGCGGCGAGTGGGTGAGCCACTTCAGCCAGGCGGCCGTCAATGCCTTCCGCTGGACCCTCCCAAAGCTCGGTCGCAAGCATGCCAGGGAACAAGAGCAGCAGGAGCAACAAACACAGCAGGAGCAGGTGGCCACGAGGGCCACACCCGCCCGCACACGCCACGAGACGCGCAATCTAGAGTAGCATCAGCAGCCTACCAGCATCCGGCGGCAGAGCGACGCACGCCAACGAGAAAGACCCGCAACCATCCACGGCGCCACGCCGGGAGTCCACGGGTCTATCTTCTCGCAAGCCGCGATTGTGTAGAGGGGCTGGATCTGCTATTGGCGAATATGCTCGTATTCGATCGTCGGCTCGCGGCGCACGACACGCTCCATACGACGTCGAGCCTCGATCACCCGCTCATTGCCAACTTGAAAGGCGATCAGCGAACCGAGCACAATGCCACAAATGCCCCCCAGCAGGATGCCCTCAACGAAAAATCGGTTGCGTAACGTCGCCATCGCCGTCACCCTTCTACCTTGGCCATCATTGCAAATACACGACCGTCGGAGCTTCGCTCCACAGTCGCTCTAGCCGGTAAAACTCGCGCTCCATCGGCCCGAAAATGTGCACGATGATATCGCCGAAATCCAACAGGAGCCAGCCGCTGTCCGCGCTTCCCTCACGCCCACGCGCATGGATATGAAGCTCGGCCATTTTGTCTTCTATCGCGGATGCAATCGCCTGAATCTGACGGGGATTACTTCCCGTGCAGATGACGAAATAATCGGCGATGACGGAGAGCTCACGAATGTCCAGGAGGACAATATCGACTGCTTTCTTGTCTGAGGCGGCATCCACCACGGCCTTAGCAATATCAGCAAGCTCCAGAGTGCAGCCCCCCTTCGTGCGCAAGAAGATGATCGGTGTCACCGCGTAGCATCGTACGCGACCCGCACCATCTATAGTATAGCATGGCGGAGAGCACAACGGTACAGTACTGTCGCGCTAGCCACCTTCTCTCGCGTATACTACTGGAAAGGTAGATCTCGATGGGGCGGGAGTGGAGTGATAGGGAATGCGATATGCGATCATTTCAGACATTCATGGGAACGCCGAGGCGTTGCGGGCGGTGCTGACGGACATCGATCGCGCGAGTAAAGAGGCAGGCGCACGTGTCGACCAGATATGGTGCCTCGGCGATATCGTCGGCTACGGACCTGAGCCCGGAGAATGTACTGATCGTGTGCGCGCCCGCGCCGATCTCTGCATCGCGGGAAACCATGACTGGGCTGCCGTCGGCAAGCTCGACCTGATGGACTTCAGCCGTGCAGCGGCCAAGTCCGCCCTGTGGACCCGCGAGCGACTGACACCGACAGATCGCGTATACCTACGCTCGCTGCCAGAAGTGACCCAGGTTGGCGACTTCACCCTGGCGCACGGCAGCCCATCGAACCCCATCTGGGAATACCTCACCACCACGGCGGTAGCCGCGCCCAACTTCGCCGCATTCGACACACCCTTCTGCGTGGTGGGGCACTCCCATGTGCCGGTAATCTTCCTGCAACCCGCCTCCGTACAGGTCCATAGACGCGCCCCCGTCAATCACGCCGTGCAAGCGCGAGCAGCGCTGGCCATGGCCGTTCCTGGCGGACCATCCCTCAGCACCCTCGAAAAAGAAGGTTCCGATCTCAACGCCAACCAGCAATTTGCCCCCTGCGAGCGCTTGATGCCCGGCGCCGGCCTCTGGATGCTGCCGCGCGGCTATCGGGCAATCATTAATCCCGGCAGCGTCGGCCAGCCACGAGACGGCGATCCCCGCGCCGCCTACATGATCTACGACAGCGCGCTCGGCTTCGAGTTTCGGCGCGTCCCCTACGACATCGCCGCCACACAGCGCCGAATCAACGAAGTTGGCCTCTCACCCCAGCTCGGCGAGCGTCTCGCCCAGGGACTCTAACGCCCATAACGCAAGCAGGCGCGACATCCATCACGATGTCGCGCCTGCTCAGACTCGCCAGGTAACGTTAATACCCCTGCGTGCGGTCGCGATAGAAGCGCTCTACCTCGCGCTCGTCAGCCTGCGTAACCACTTCCTCTATATAGGTAATGCGCGCCATAGGAAACATCGCCGCGCGCAGTCGCTCCGTGGCCCAGGGAACCTGCTTGTTATCGCGGGTGCGCGGATTCTTCACATAGATAAAGGTCGCATTCGAATCTGGCAATTCTTCCAGATCGGCGATAAAAGGGTCTTCATTGTTGATATGGACCACGACGCGAATTGCCATTGGTGTGTACCATCCTCTCAGGTCCGCCAGGGATAACGCTGTTCGGCCAGTAGATACGCGCAACTATACAGCGGCCGGCCCGCCGGTTTGTGCGCTACGATTTGTTAGGAAATGACGACCAGCAACGCAATCGAGCCAAGTCGCAGCTCGTCTCCATCCTGCAATGGATAACGCTGGTGCGGCAGCAGGCGGTAGCCGTTACGAATCGTCTCGTTCAAGCTCTCCAGATCCTCGATAGACACGCCCTCAGCAGTTACATGAATGGCCGCATGCTGGCGCGAGACACCGCTTGCCGCGCCGTTCCAGTCGGTGAGGTCCACATCAGGCATCGTTCCGTTTGGATCACGCCTGCCGATAACATAGTCCTGCTTGCCAGTAAGCTCGAACGCCTTGCCATTCATCAAGCGCAGGCGAATACGCGACTGTGTCGCCGCGGTACCGGCATGCGACTGTTTATCAGACTGGAGCGTATAGGGGCCGCCCGGGCTGGCCGGTTGGCGCGGCTGCGCCGGGAGAGGCGTTGCAGGCGTAACATCAGTGCGTGGCAACTGTGGAGGCATGGTGGGACGAATCCAGGATAGACCGCCGGGGGCCTTCATCTGGCCGGCAGCACCATTCGTGCTGGCGGAATGCTGAGCGCGAGGAAGGAAAGCCGGCTCGCTACCATCCATGCGAGCAAGGGCAATTGGAGCGGCATTGCTGGGATCCGGCGCACCGGGCAAGAGCGAGGCGCCGCAGGCATCGCAAAACAACGAGCCATCAGGTAGCTCATGGCGACACTGGTTACAGCGCATCATGCCGTGATGTCCTCCCCCTCCCCCGACCATCGTGCACTCGTCGCACCTGCCACAGTTCGGTGCAGCATCGCACACGCGGGGCGGGCCCAACTGAACGCCTGTGCTGGCATGATAGCTGTGCCGTCACTCGTTGTCAAGCGGGATGGGAGATAGTGGCGCTCGCCTCCTTCCAGGAAGCGCCTCGCGTCAGTAGGTCCTCCGCGTTCGCGCGCGCCGCCGCCGTGCTGGCGCCGCCGAGCATCTGGCTCAGCTCTGCGATACGCTCACCCTGGGCAAGCTCTGTCACCTGCGTCGTAGTCCGGTTCTCGTCGGTCGCCTTGGCCACGCGATAGTGCCGGTCGCCCAATGCGGCAATCTGCGGCAAATGCGTCACACTCAGCACCTGATGCGTGCGTCCAAGCTGCCACAGCTTCTCACCCACCACCTGCCCGCTTCTCCCGCTAATACCACTATCGATCTCATCGAAAATCAGAATCGGCACGATGTCAGCCTGCGAAAGAATCGTCTTGAGCGCCAGCATCAGACGCGACGTCTCGCCCCCCGAGGCAATGCGAGCCAGCGGCTTGAATGGCTCGCCAGGATTCGGCGCGATCAGAAACTCCACCTCGTCGATCCCGGTCGGCCCAAATGCATAGGTCGTCATCGCATCGTTGGCAGGCGCGGCAGCCTCACCCCGCCCATCATGCCCGTCGCGTCCTGCACGCCGCTCATGCCCGTTCTGCTTGCCACGTCCCGCCGCCACAAGCTCCTCTCGCAGATCGGCGGGAACGCCGTCCGCATCCTGCCGCTGCGCGACCCGCACCTGGAATCGCGCCCGCCGCATATTCAGCTCGTCCAGCTCATGCTCCATCGCTACGGATAGGCGCTCACTCGCCGCCTGGCGGCGGCGCGAGAGTTGCCCGGCAAGCGCGCCGATGCGCCCCTTGAGCTCCTCCTCGCGCTGCTGTAGCTCTGATATACGCTCCTCACGATGCGTCAGCCCATCCAGCTCTTCGGATGCGCTCGTCGCATACGCCAGAATCTCCTCAATCGTCGCACCATACTTGCGGCGCAGCTTCGAGAGCAGGTCCAGCCGCTCTTCCACCTCGGCCTGCCGTTGCGGGTCCGCCGCCACCTCATCCTGATACGATGCCACCGACAACGAGACATCCTGCAAGAGATAAAGCGCCTGATCGAGCGCACCTTCCTGCTCGCGCAAGGTATCATCCAGCCGCAGCAGCTCATGCAGCGAGCGCTGCGCCGTCGCCAGCAGATCGAGCGCACCCGCCGTATCGGCATCACTGTCACCTGCCAGCGCGCCGTGCACCGTCACACACAACTCACCCAGCCGCTCCGCGTTCGCCAGCCTACGCCGCTCGCCCTCCAATTCATCCACCTCACCAGGCTGCAGCCGCGCCGCCTCGATCTCATCCACCTGATAGCGCAGCAGCTCCACGCGCCGCTCGATCTCGCGCTCGTCGCGGCGCAAACGGTCGATCTCGCGCCGTGCCGCCCGCCACAGCCCCACCAAATCCGCCACTTGCCGCTGCAGATCCACCGTTCCAGCATAGCGGTCCAGGTAGAAGACATGCTGCTCGGGGCGCAACAGTTCCAAATGCGCGCTCTGCCCATGGATATCGATCAAGAAGCGCGCGATACGCTGCAGACTCGAGATCGGCACGGCCCGGCGATTGATACGCGCGATACCGCGTCCCGTTGCCATCACCTCACGTGTGAGGATCAGCAAGCCATCCTCCGGCTCAATACCAAGCTGCGCCAGCACAGAGGCCAGCGTCTCCACCTCCGCCGCCTCCTCATCCCCACTGTCGTCCGCCCCATTGCCCGTTGGCCGCACCATCGGCGGCAACGACGTGACGTTATTGTACGGAGCAAGCAGCCCCGACACGTCAAAGACGCCCTCCACCGAAGCGCGATCGCTCCCCGCTCGCACCACATCCGTCGTCGTGCGCTCGCCGACCAGCGCCGAGATTGCGTCGACGATGATCGACTTGCCCGCGCCAGTCTCGCCCGTAAACACGTTGAGGTGCGGATCGAAGCCAATCCGCAAGTGATCGATAATAGCAAAATTGGTGATCGAAAGTTCGAGTAACATCTACAGATTATCTCGCAGCTTAGCGGACAGAATGCGATAAAAGTACGTTGGCGAGCGGCGGCGCAGGAACCGCGTGATATGCCGGTTGCCGCGAATCGTCACCTGCGTGCCAGGCGCTATGTCGCGATTGATTTGCCCATCAGCGGAAAGCACCGCCGCCGTGGAGTCGTCAGTCAAGCGCAATGTGATGACCGTGTTTGGCTCGAGGATTAGCGAGCGATCGGCGGCCAGATGCGGCGCGATAGGCGTGATCACGCTACTCCGCACCTGCGGATGCAAGATCGGCCCGCCGGCGGCAAGGTTATACGCTGTGGAGCCCGTCGCGGTCGAGACGATGACCCCATCGGCAGTCGTCGTATTATACGCATACCCATCGAGCGCAATCTCAATATGAATCACCCGTGGCTCGGCGCCACGCACCAGCGCAATGTCGTTGAGCGCGATGAATTCGTGCGTCGCACCGTCGATCTCCACTTCAGCGTGCAGCATCGTGCGCTCGTCAATCCAGTAATCGCCGTCGAGATACAGAGGAATCTTCTCCTCCACCTCGTCCGGCTCCAGTTCCGTGAGGAATCCGACCCGACCAAAGTTGATGCCCAGGATAGGAATCCCCAGCGGAGCGCAGAGCCGCGCGACCGAGAGGATCGTGCCATCGCCGCCCAGCACAAGGGCAAGGTTCGTCTTGGTGAGCAGCTTGCCAATCCGGCTCAGTTCATCACGCTCCGCCCACCACACCTCATGCCCGCGGTCGCCCAGTTGGTGTGCCAGGCGTTCCGCCAGCATCGCGGCCTCCGTCGAGCGTTCACGGTAGATCACGCCGATGGTATGCATGTCGTGATGGCCGTTCTCACTGGTCATGCCGCCTCCGCTGCCGGTCATGTCACATACTCGTCTACCCGATCCCGCCGCGCCACCGCCACGAGACACATAATCCCACAATAAACTATGGTACGTGAGGTTGACGAGGAGTGTCAATAAGGCCTTTTGCTCTGCCTACTACGCTATCCCTTATTCCTTTTAGATGGCACAACAATAAGCACAGTGGCCCGAACCTTGCTGCACAAGGTGACTCCGCGCGCATATCCTGCCACGCGTAGCCGTCCGCCTTCCTGCTGATGCCCCTTCAATGACGGCATCGCAGGGAGGACCGTAGCACGGCATGCCAGGGCAAGGGGTTGTATCAAAGACGAACCCTGAACGTGTTCCTTCTTTGACATGCTCCACCATGTGCCGTAGGATGTCGTATGAGTGTGCTGAAGGAAAGGAGATACGATGCACAAGCTCTTCCTGCTTGGGCGCTGCCTGGTGCTGCTCGCCATCGTCATGTCGGCGCTGACCGCCGCGCTAC
>DASVOW010000102.1:0-1901 GCA_036383155.1 Ktedonobacterales bacterium | reverse complement strand
GCCATCACATACGGGATCAGTACTACTCGCCTCTCCGCCTTTGCCCGCGCAAACGCCTGCGCAATGGTAGTTTTCTGTATCACATCTGACATCTGTGTATCCTCTATCTCCTCGTATCTCCTCGTCGTCATTCTACTATGCTGTATGGCGCGCTAAAACTCAGTAGCAGCGAGACACCAGACGTTCGAGAAGTCACGTTTGGCTAGTCTGTCTTTCTCGATCCAAAAGTACATCAACCCCGCATCAGCCCAAATCCTGCATTGCGGCGTATGCTGGATTTCCCCAAGCTGAAATAAGAGACGCCACGTGTCACTCGCTTGTTTGTTCAGTGTTTTGTCACTCTCACTCCACTCTTCGTATGGTTCGCGAGTCAGGTCCAGGAATGCGTCGAATCCCCGCCCGCTTGTCATCGATTCACACATCAAAGGCATGCCGCTGTAATGGATGACAAGAGGGTTCCCGATCATCTGATGTTGTACAGGATGCGTGCTCTCGCATATGCTTACGAATAGTTCCCACTCATCCTCGTCAAGTGAATACTGATGTACGATGTCAACTTCATCGCCTAGCGTTAGTCCTTGGGAGAAGACGAGTTGCCGTGACGGCATCAGAGCGGGTTGGTATACATCGGGCGAGTACGGAATTGGTGCGAGCAACTTTTTGTCACCATCCCAATATGCTACTCGCCAGCCACCCCTATCTGTTGGTTCCAGCCCCCAAGGTTCCTCTGCAAAGTCGTAGAAGACATAGAGCACACCACTAGATGGCAGCATGTGCTCTACATCATGCACTGCTACCTCTGCGAGGTCGAACTGCGCGAGGAAGGTGAGAGCCCTACCATGCCATGTCGGCCATTCGAAGTCGCGCGGGAGATCAGGTATACCGCCGAATTTGGAGGCACCGATGGATGGCGCATTCTCCTCTACCGCTACGGGACGAATGAAAATAGCAGGCAGAGTCAGACGCTCTACCTCATCGGCGACACGTTCCAGCCCAACGTCGCGCAGTGCGGCACGAATCCCGTCAATATCCATTGCAATGCCTTCTATGGCAAACCACAGTTACAGCGTCACGCCGAGGGCGTCGGCGACCGTGTTGATGTCTTTGTCGCCGCGACCGGAGAGATTGATCACCACCACCTCGTCGGGCTTCAGTTCGCCGCGCTCGCCCATCGCCAGCACATGCGCCACCGCATGCGACGACTCCAGCGCTGGAATGATGCCCTCCTCCTGGCTCAACACCTGGAAGGCGCGCAGCGCAGCCTCATCATCCGCTGCGACGTAGCTGGCGCGCCCCGTCGAGCGCAGGTAGCTATGCTCAGGTCCGACTCCGGGATAATCCAGCCCAGCCGAGATGCTATGCGTCTCGACCACCTGCCCGTGCTCGTCCTGCAGCAGATAGCTTAGCGCGCCGTGCAGCACCCCCGGCCGACCCGCGACCAGTGTTGCCGCATGCTTGCCGCTGCCAACTCCGCCCCCGCCAGCCTCGACGCCGATCAGCCGCACCCCATCATCACCCGCGAATGGGTGGAACATGCCAATGGCGTTGCTGCCGCCGCCAACGCACGCTACCACTGTATCAGGCAGCCGCCCGATCTGCTCCAATGACTGCGCCCGCGTCTCGCGCCCGATCACCGACTGGAAGTCGCGCACGATCTGCGGATAGGGATGCGGACCGACCGCCGAGCCGATCAGGTAATACGTCGTCTCGACATTCGTCACCCAGTCGCGCATGGCCTCATTGATCGCGTCTTTGAGTGTGCGGCTACCGGTGGTGACGGGGCGAACCTCCGCGCCCAGCAGCTTCATACGGAAGACATTGAGCGACTGGCGGCGGATGTCTTCCTCGCCCATGTAAACGATGCACTCCAGCCCCAGTTTTGCGCAGACCGTCGCCGACGC
>DASVOW010000101.1:0-5039 GCA_036383155.1 Ktedonobacterales bacterium | reverse complement strand
GGCGATTGGTGAGCCGAGCCCCCAGAGGAGCAGGCCAAAGCCGGTGATCAGCAGGCCTATCCAGAGGGCGAGCAGCACAAGCAAGGCGAGTGGTCCATAGATGGCAAGGGCCGTCTCGCGGCGATCACTGGCAGGCAGGCGCCGTGCAAGCGCCGACCAGACGTGCCAGGTGCTGCGGAAATACACCCGTGTCAGCCGGAACCGGCGGGAGACGGTGCGCGGCAGGACCACCGTCTCGAATCCGTCCCACAGGACGCTGGCGATCACCAGCACGGCGGCGATGGCCGCCACGTCGCGCAGGATGAGCATAGCGTCACTTCCTCCACAGATCGCGGTCCGACGGGACAGCCGCGCCAGCGCTGGCGGAGGCTGGCGGTGCCAGATGCGTCGTGCCATCGCGGCATTCTACGATCTCCGGCCCCGATGCTGCAGAAGCAGCCCTTCGACTTGGGCCTCGAATGACCTCCTTCTGCGCTCCTCATCTCGTCCTAACGCATGGGCGGATTTCCTCATGATCGCGGCGCATGCAGTGTCAGCGCGTCAATCGTGTGCAGCTCTCCCTCAGTGAATGCCAGATTATCGAGCGCCCGCACATTCTCCTCGATCTGCTCCACCTTCGACGCCCCGATCAGCACGCTCGTCACCTGTGGCCGGTGCAGCAGCCAGGCCACCGCCAGTTGCGCCAGCGTCTGCCCGCGCTCCTGCGCGTTCTGCTGCAATCCCTCCAGCACTTCACGCCGCTCCAGCGTTAGCTCGCGCTCCAGCCACTCCTTGCCCCACTTCTGTGCCGCCCGCGAATCCGCCGGAATCGCCCCACCGATATACTTGTCGGTGAGCAGCCCCGACGCCAGCGGACTAAAGGCGATCACCCCCGTACCCACGCGCTGCGTCTGCGGAAACAGATCCCACTCCGGCGCGCGGTCGAGCAAGTTGTAATGTGTCTGATGAGCCGTGATCGGCGCCAGCCCCATCCGGTCGCAGACGCGCACCGCCGCCGCGAATTCCGCCCCAGAAAAGTTGCTGACTCCGATGTAGAGCGCCTTGCCCTGGCGCACCATCAGGTCGAGCGCTGCCATCGTCTCCTCCAGCGGCGTCTCCGGATCAGGCCGGTGCGCGTAGAAAATATCCACGTACTCCAGCCCCAGCCGCTTGAGCGACTGATCGAGGCTCGCGACCAGATACTTCTTGCTCAGCCCGTCTCCATACGGACCCGGCCACATGCGGTAGCCCGCCTTCGTGGAGATGATTAGCTCGTCGCGCGGCATCTCGCGCAACACCCTTCCCACGATCGTCTCAGCATTCCCCGGCGGCGTCCCATAGTTGTTCGCCAGATCGAAGTGCGTGATGCCCAGATCAAACGCGCGGAAGAGGCACGCCCGCGCCACCTCCTCGCCGCGATACCCGCCAAACGTCTCCCACGCTCCCAGTGAGATCGCCGGCAAGTGCAGCCCGCTCGCCCCGCAGCGGCGATAGCGCATCCGCTCGTAGCGGTCCTCGGTAAACGCATGTGGCTGCTGCTCCGACACGGTAGGCTGCTCCATGATCTAATCCCCTGTGTCACTCTCAGATTGCCCACGGCCGCAGCATAGCATGCACAGAATTATAGCGCCAACGTTTCGCATTTTTTACCTTCACGAGGGCTGTGCAGGTTGATGTATTCGTTGGTGGAGGAATCTCTTTGCTCAGGAGGCAACCTCATCACTTCTCCTGGAGTCTGTTAAAGACTTGACGTCGAGCGGTGGTAGACTGCGGCTATGTCAAGCACACGCACACCCCACCTCTCCGCTGCCAGCGACGACGAATGGACGTTTGTCGCTCCGTTGGCTGGCCCGCATGTTCTCGCCTTCGCCTGTCTCATGCTGCAGCAGTTCACCGCGTTGACCTTGAGTGTTTAACAGCAGCCTCTAGGGCTCAGGATACTGACTGTCACAGTTGCTGTGACCACTTCGTGAGGAGCAGTGCATGTACTGTGTTGGCGATGTGAGCGCAACCGCGTACGCTTTCTCACGACATGCGTGTTCTTGTGTATCAAGCGCGATGCCAGTGGACTGTTCCGCAAAACCTTGCGATACAGACGACAAGTAAAGGACAAACCGATGGCAAGGTGGGAACTCGACCCCGCCCACTCCACGGTGGGGTGGAGCGTGAGGCATCTCGGGATCGCCGCAGTCAAAGGTCGCTTCACACGCTTTTCCGGCCAGTTCGACCTGGACGAACGGAAGCCCGCGCTGTCCCAGGTCACAGTCACTGTTGAGGCAGCAAGCGTACAGACTGGCAACCAGGAACGTGACGAGCATATCCGTTCATTTGATTTCTTTGACGCCGAGCGCTTTCCGACCATCACCTTTACGAGTGAGGCGATCGCACCGCTCGGCTTCAACTCATTCCTGGTCGAAGGTCCACTCCGCCTGCATGGCAAGTCGTTTCAGGCGCATCTCGAGGTCACGTTCAACGGCGCGCGGTTTGACCCTGAGGGCAACAGGCGCGCCGGATTCACCGTGCACACGCATGTTCCACTGAGCGCCTTCGACCTGAATTGGAACGTCGCATTGCCTGATGGGACTGTGCTCGTAGGGTCCCAGGCAGAGCTTGAGATCGAAGTGGAAGTAGTGGAGCAGAAAACCTCCTCTGAGACAGGCGTCGGTCCTGCCGCGTCAGGCATGTGATGCGGACACCATCCTGTTATCCTGTTATATGCTGAGAGCGGAAGGCGCTGTACACTGAGGTGCGGCCCGGCGCCGGTTGACGTTAGCAGAGGAGCTGCACCAGGCGCGGCGGAGAGTCGCGGGGCAGGGCGCGTCGGTGCGCGCCAGCCAGCGGACGGCGTTGAACATGGCGCTCAGCGCAGAGGTGCGTTGCATGGCGGCGGATGTCATGAGCTTCAGGTTGGGGCGCGACGAACTCCCATTCGTCATCGCTGACATCACTCGAAGGACAGAGAGCGACCGTCCAGTAGTCGGCGGGAAGGGGAACGAGAATGGGTCATGCACACGGAGCCCCTCCCAGGCCAGCGCCGAGGAGGGGCGCGCGAAGTATCGAGCGGGATGCAGTCTACGACAGCGGCACCAGCGAATCCGCCACGTGGTACAGGTCGAGATCGACCGTGGAGTTGACCGCCACCGCCTCGCTGAAATCAATCGGCACGATCTTCGTGCCGCGCAGCACCGGCACCTTGCCATAGTTGCCGGCGACCACCAGATCCACCGCCATCGCACCCGTTCTCGCCCCAAGGATGCGGTCGAACGCCGTCGGTGGCCCGCCACGCTGCAAGTGTCCAAGCACCATCGCACGCGACTCGATGCCCGTCAGCTTGCCCAGTTCATCCGCGACGCGCTCGCCCAGCCCGCGCGCCACCAACTGTGCATGCCCAAAGGCGTCCACCTGGCTCGCGACCTCGCCCTCGGCGGGCATCCCCTCAAGGTCGGCGCCCTCCGCGACTACCACCAGACTTGACGAATAGCCAGCTTCGCGGCGCTTCTTTAGCCGGTCGGCCACGTCGCTCAGCTTCACCACCTGCTCCGGCACGAGGATCGCGTCCGCGCCGCCCGCCAGGCCGCCCATCGTCGCCACCCAGCCCGCGTTCCGGCCCATCACCTCCAGCACGATGATGCGGTGATGCGAGTCCGCCGTCGTGCGCAGGTTGTCGAGTGCCGTGGTCACGCGCTCCACAGCGGTGTAAAAGCCGATGCAGGCATCGGTGCCGTTCAAATCGTTATCCATCGTCTTGGGCAGGCCCACCACCGGCAGACCGCGCGCCACCAGCTTCGCCCCCACGCCCAGCGTATCGTCGCCGCCGATGGCGATCAGCGCGTCCAGCCCCAGCGTCTTGAAGCTCTGCGCCACCTTCTCGAAGCCCTCCGGCACCTTCTCTGGATTGGTGCGCGAGCTACCGAGAATCGTGCCGCCCAGCCCGACGATCCCCGCGACCTGCTCCACCGTCAATGGTGCGCCGCGCCCCTCGACCATACCGGCCCAGCCGTCGTGCACGCCGATCACCGTGTTACCCGTCTGCGCCGCCCGAATTACGATTGCGCGAATGGCGGCATTCAGTCCGCCGCAGTCGCCGCCGCCGGTCAGTACACCTATCTGCATGATTATCGCTCCTCTGCTTTGACGATCAGCTGTCGTTTCTCGTTCAGCATGTCACTGTACGCTTCACCAGCGCAAGTCCGGCGCTTTCCCTCGTCAAGGCATGTGAAAGTATCGCCTCCACAAGCGATTACGCCTCTCCCTAGTCCGTGCAGGCGGACTTCGCGGCGCGGAGCGCCAATTGCCTGCCGGGTACCAGCCGCGGTTTTAACCGCCCGCCGTCTGCAGTGCTCAGTCATCATCGCCGCAGCCGCAGCTATCGTGACCGCTGGCCTTCTCCAGCGCCTCGCGCCCCTCACGCACGATGAAATAGAGCAGTGCGAGCGCGGCGAGGCTATCGGCCCACCACCAGCCAAACAAGCGCGTCAATCCCAGCCCGATCAGCAACGTCACCGACATATAGGCGCAGACGATGCTACACGCCGCGTCCGCCCGCAACGCCGCGCTACCGATGCGCGCCGCCACTCGCCGCTTGACGTACCACAACACCGGCATAATGATTGTTGCCGCCAGCGCCAGGCCAATTCCCCACGCCGTGCTTTCGGGGCGCTGTCGTGTGAACATCCCATAGGCAATGTCGAGCAAAATATAGACCGCGAGGGCATACAGCGCCCAGCCGGCGAAGCGGCTGGCCCGGCGCTCTATACCCTCGATCTGTCCTGTTGCTGCCACCACATCCGCACCCGCGACGAGCATTCGTTGCTCGACGTTGAGCCGCCACAGCAGCACGCCACCAGTGAAAAGCTCGATGAGACTGTCTATGCCAAACGACTGAAGCGAGACGCTACGGCTGACAAACCCCGCGCCAAGCGCCACACCAGCCTCCACGATCATCCAGGCGATGGTGACGATCTCGATGGTAATGCCGGTGCGTATGCTGGCGGCGCGCGGTGCTGCCTCGATCCGCATAGCAGCCACCCTCCATCACTCAGTCGCGCTGTTCCGTCGAA
>DASVOW010000100.1:0-2422 GCA_036383155.1 Ktedonobacterales bacterium | reverse complement strand
GGTCAGTCTGTGCGCGAAGGCACGTGTGACAGTGGAACCTGCACTCGCCGCGCCAGCAAATGCGCTACATCGACATATCTGTGAATGTCGTAGGGCCAGCCGTGCAGAAGCATGACCGCCGGACCATCGGTGGGGTCGACTTCAGCGTATCCAACATGCAGGACGCCGGCATCGATCTGCTTCAGTGCGCCGAATGATGTGTTCATCCCTGGTTTGATCACAGGCAGATCTGGCGGGTTTATAGCGCTGCATTGTGTGTCCGCAGAACCGGCCATGCCGAGCCGGGCGGCAGCACTGGTCATGGCCGCCGCTTTTTGGGCACTGCGGCCACGATGGTTGATGTCTCGGACATATGTCTCGCTCCAATTGGATTCACATCGGTGGTGCCGCGCCAGGAACCCTCAACGTGAAGAACCGACAAAGCCTCGGACCAATGCGGCGATCTCATCCGCAGCCGTGTCCAATGCGAAATGACCGGCGTCGAGCACGTGCACTTGCGCGTTCGGCACGTCGCGGCGATAGGCTTCTGGCTCCGAAAGCTCGAACGACAGGTCGTATTTGCCCCAGAGGACGAGAAGCCGCGGCTGTGTCTTGCGCAGCCACGCTTGCCACGTCGGGTAGGCGGCTACGTTGGTGCGGTAGTCGTAGAACAGGTCGCTTTGAATGTCGGCCTGGCCGGGCTGGTTGAGAAAGGCAAATTCATCGGTCCACAGATCCGGGTCATAGCGTTCCACGTTGGGATCGTTCCCGACGTGGCGCGTCCGCGTCGTCGGCAGCGACAGGAGATTGGTGCGCAGCGTGCTTTCGTTGGCCGCGCGATCGGCCCAAAAGGCCCGCCGCGTCTGCCAGTTCGCGCCCAGTCCTTCGTTGTGCGCCACAGCATCCTGGACGATGAGACCCTCGACCCGCTCCGGATGGGCCAAGGCCATGCGAAACCCCACGGGGCCGCCGTAATCCTGCATATACAGCGTGTAGCGCGCGAGCCCGAGCCTTTCGGTGAAGTGCTGCATGATCTCGGCGATGTGATCGAACGTATACGCGAATTGTTTCGGGTCCGGCCAGTCGCTGTGGCCGAAGCCGGGGTAATCAGGCGCGACCAGGTGATAGCGATCGGAGAGCCGGGCGAAGAGCGGCTCGAACATCCGCGATGACGAGGGAAGTCCGTGCAGCAGGAGCAGCGTCGGCGCGTCTTGCGGGCCGGCCTCGCGGTACAAGATGGAGAGCCCATCTAACTGTGTCGTACGATAAAACGTCGGGTGTTCCACACAGCGCCTCTCTTACCCCGCCACCTCGAAAATGACGTCCAGCTCGATGGGGTGCCGAGTGTCAGGCTGGCGACGCCATACACCAGACGGCAGGGACGTTTATCGTGTCAGAAGACAGCTTGCAGTAGCTCCGAAGCGCCGTCGGCAACTGCCGGCTGATCGCGGACATCTCCTGAAGTCGCCACCGACACGCCGAGCCGGACGATCCGCGTCACCTTGTCAAGCGAACCCAAATGCTGCCGCGCGACCGCGAGAATGTTGCGTGCCGCGAGATGAGCGGGCTGGCGCCCTGCTTCCACATCGAGCTCCGCGCCGACGCGCCCAATGAATGTCGCCGCGTGGCCTTCCGTGGGTAGCATCCCGCTCAGAAAGAGCAGATCGCCCGTTCGCACCGCTTCCACATAGGCGCCGAACGGCTCAGGCGGCGCCGGGAGCTCGATGCCGAGCTCTTTCAACCGCTGCTCGGCGCTGGCCGGACGAGAGCCTTTCCGTGTTACCATTGGCTCCTGCGAATGTGTATTCATTTTCGCTCTTTAGCTCGCTCTCATCGGATGCACAGCGATAGTGCCGCGTGTGGCGGCGGCAAGACCATAGAGCGATTGTCGTCGTCACGCTGGAATGATCGGAGCGGTCCGCAGCGTCCTCATACCCCGCATATCGATCCAGTACCGCCCATCTTGACCACCCTCGGGCGCGACGCGCAGTTGGACCCGCCCGCACCCCGGGCAACGCAGGACGATGCCGATTTCGCTGGCGTATAGGAGCAGCGTGCCCAGCGGCCCGGTCCGCCCGCATCCCGCGCAGGTGGTTTGCGCTGTGGTCACCTCAAACGCGAAGATCTCTTCCAGCACGCCCGCAGCAGCATTGCCGTCGAGCCGGCGGGACTCGTCGCTCGTGTTGCTCATGTTGCTCATGTCGCACCTCCGGTTGGTCCGAAGCGCTCGGTCTTGACGCGCTCCGGAGCGTAGCCCAGCTCAACGCAGAGTGTCGCGACCGACTCGACCAGCGAGGTCGGGCCGCACACAAACGCTAGTGGGCGCTCTGCGGGCATCCAGGCCACCTCTTCGAGCATCGCACGGTCAATGTGCCGGCTGTATCTCTGCCAACTCTCAGGCTGGGACTGGGTGAGGGTGTACACCACGTCCAGATCGTCGTCT
>DASVOW010000099.1:0-2364 GCA_036383155.1 Ktedonobacterales bacterium | reverse complement strand
ACAGGAGCGAGTAATACCATCGTGCAGAGCGCCCAGCTCACGCCGAGAAGCTGTTGTCGTGGCGCATCGCGATGTGTATGAGCTTTGCGTGGGCTCCAGCTTTGTGTGCGGAGCACGGCAGCGGCAAACAACACGGCGATGACGGCGCCGAGTGCGTAGCCGAGAAGTGTAGCCGCGGCGCCGGGGCCTCGCCCCAGGATGAACACTAGCAGCAGTGGCAGATGGAGCAGTGACAGATTCGCTGGGTTACTGCCCGCGATGACGCCATTGCCAAAGAGCATGCCAATGGAGCGCACACCCTGCCAGCCGATCAGCGGCACTAAGGCCGCGAGCAGTAGCATGGCTGTGATGCCAGCACCGACTACTACACGGTACTGGCGGGCGAGCGCATAGTAGCCGATCACGAGCATTGGGTAGAGCTTGATCCACATGGCTACTGCCAGAAGGCTCCCGGTGAGTTCGGGGCGACGCACGAATAGCGCCATAGCAAGCAGTATCAAGCAGAAGATGAGCGCCGTGACCTGACTGCTGAACAGTCCATCGAGCAGCGGGAAGAAGGCAAACGATTGGAAGAGTGTCATTGCGGACGCGAAAAGGGTGATGTCGGCGCTGTCTTTCGTTCGCTCGCCTGAGGCTGTGTTTGTGGATGTGCCGCGGAGCAACGCTACGGCCCAACGCATCAACACGAGTGTGCCGCCCAGCCACATGGCAGAACTCAGCGCCGTCCAGGCTACGAACGCTGTTTGGTAAGGCAGAAGCGTGAGCGGGATGAGGATGACTGCAAGCAAGGGCGGATAGAGATAGAGCAATGAAGGCGGCGGGCTCTGGTGAGCCGCAGCGGCGTTGCGCAGCACCTGCAAGTCGAAGATATTGCTGCGGGGATCGTCTCGTAGCGCCAGCGCCGCTGTGTAGTAGGAGAGAAAATCGCTGTTCGCGCTATGTGTGATGACGGCGCTGAACACGCCCATTACCCAATATGCTATGGCACTCAGCATGAGGAGGATAAGGATGATCCGCAGCATCGCTCGCAAGCGTGGTGAGGACGAATGGGCGCCGACATGCGCTCCTGGGCTTCGCCAGCTCAGTGTTATCTGTCGTTTGTGGCTCACGCCTGCTTCCTTGGTTGGAGATGAACTGCTTGCTACAATCCTTGACGAGTGGTGAGAAGATGTGTCACTGTGTCGTGCTCACGCTGTTGAGGGTATTGACGATGTGGCGCCATGGGTTGCTGGCACGTGGATATATGTATGGAGGCATCGCTCTGCGATACTCGCCGGTACGATAT
Organism: Ktedonobacterales bacterium; assembly: GCA_036383155.1. Taxonomy (GTDB): domain Bacteria; phylum Chloroflexota; class Ktedonobacteria; order Ktedonobacterales; family JADMIN01; genus DASVOW01. Next base: position 1,079 of record DASVOW010000099.1, on the reverse strand, counting down.
ACTGGTTGTGTGACGTACACTGCTGGGAGGCGGGAAATCCGCTTGGCGCGTGATGCAACTTGGCGTGTACGCCGGGCGTAGTCTTTGCGTGACGAGATGCATGGTAATGCGAGCTAGTGAGCAGTCGCGACTGCGGTGACGATTTCAGGGAGCCGACGATGGTGAAATGCCAGTACTGCCGCACGGAGAACCGCGCGGACGCGACGTACTGCAACCATTGCGGCGGCGCACTCCATCCCGGCACGACGCCCGGCGGGTCGCAGGGTCCGCGCACGATGAATGCGACGGGGCGCCTGGCACCTCAGACACTGCTCCGTGGGCGCTACCTGATCGGCAAGAACATCGGGCAGGGCGGCATGGCGGCGGTTTATAAGGCGAGCGTGCTCAAGACGGGCACGCTGGTGGCCGTCAAGGAGATGAGCCAGGATGGCCTCTCACCCGAGGAGCTGCGCGAAGCGTTGGATAGCTTCGATTCCGAGGCGCGCATGCTGCAGAAGCTGCAGCATCCCAATCTGCCACGCGTGTATGAGTCGTTCTCGGAGAATGCGCGCCACTATCTGGTGATGGATTTCATCGACGGGCAGACACTGGAGGAGCGGCAACGGGCGGCAGGCGGCGGTGCGCTTTCGGAGGAGGCGGTGCTTGGGTGGGCGCGACAGATCTGCGCGGTGCTGAGTTATCTGCATACGCGCACACCGCCGATCATCTTCCGCGATCTCAAGCCGGCGAACATCATGGTCACGCCAGCCGGTGAGATTAAGCTGATTGACTTTGGCATCGCGCGGGTCTTCCGGCATGGGCGCACACAGGATACACAGGTATTGGGCACACCGGGATTCGCGCCACCGGAGCAGTATGGCAAGGCGCAGACCGATCCACGCGCCGATATCTATTCGCTGGGATGCACCCTCTATCAACTGCTGACCGGCTACGATCCAGCGACGACGCCATTCAATCTGCCGCCGATGCATACGCGCAACCCGCGTATCTCAATGCAGACGCAGCGCGCTATCGAGCGGGCGACGCAACTCAATCGCGACGCGCGTTACTCGACGGTGGATGACTTTGCGCGCGACTTG
>DASVOW010000098.1:0-2695 GCA_036383155.1 Ktedonobacterales bacterium | reverse complement strand
ACGATAGCAGCGTACCATACAGTCAGTCGCAGATATACCAAAGGGGAGGAAGCCGATGCCGGTTCACGCACGCGCAGCAGTGTTGCACGCCTACGATCAGCCGCTCACCATCGAGGAGATCGCGCTTGACGATCCCGGCACGGGGGAGGTGATCGTGCGGCTGGCGGCATGTGGCGTTTGTCACTCCGACCTGCACATGATCGGCGCGACATTCAAGACGCCGCTCCCCGTCGTGCTCGGCCACGAGGGCGCAGGTGTGGTCGAGGCTATCGGGCCGGGCGTGCGCGACGTGCAGCCAGGCGATCACGTCGTGCTGGCGTGGATTCCAAGCTGCGGACGCTGCCGCTACTGCGCCTCGGGCCGCCCCGCGCTGTGTAGCGACAGGCAGGGAGTGGAGCGCCACGGTAGCCCACCACGACTGCACACGAGCGATGGAGAGGACATCCACCAGTTCCTCGACGTATCGGGCTTCGCCGAGCGTGTGCTGGTACGCGAGGAAGGGGTTATCCCCATACCACAGGACGTGCCGCTGGAGATCGCCGCACTGGTCGGCTGCGCCGTTCTCACGGGTATCGGCGCCGCTACTCGGACAGCGCGCGTGGAGCCGGGCAGCACAGTGGCGGTCTTCGGCGCGGGCGGCGTCGGCTTGAACGTCATCCAGGGAGCAGCACTGGCCGGCGCGGCACGCATCATCGCGATTGACAGACGACCGGCTGCCCTTGAATTGGCACGCAGTTTCGGCGCGACGGAGACACTCGACGCGAGTGAGGCTGGCACAAGCGGCGGAACCGCCAAGATGCTGCGCAAGCTGACCGGTGGCGGTGTGGATTATGCTTTCGAGGTGGTGGGCCTGCCAGAGACCATCGCGCAGGCATGGGAGAGCCTGGCGCCCGGTGGACGTGCCGTAGTCGTCGGCCTCACGCCACAAAACGCCCAGGTGACACTGCGCGCCGACTTTCTGAGCGAGAAGGCGCTGCTCGGCTGTATCTTTGGCTCGGCGGTGCCGCGCGTCGACGTGCCGCGCGTGCTGGACCTCTATGCGCGCGGCAAACTCAAGCTGGACGAACTGGCGACCCGCCGCTACCCACTCGAACGGGTGAATGAGGCGCTGGATGATCTGCGCAGCGGTGGCGCAGCCGGGCGCGGCATCCTCACCTTCGCGTGAAAGTCGCTGTAGCACAGAGGTACAAAGAACGGGGCCACGCCCTCACGAGCGCGGCCCCGTTTGTGACGCTGGAAGCAGCTGTTAGAGATGCACGGCGTCGAGTATCTTGGCGAGCAGTAGCAGTGCGGCAAAGAGCCACATCACCCAACTCACTTCACGGACGCGCCCCGTCCCAGCCTTGAGGACCACGTAGCTGACGATGCCGACGAACATACCGTCCGCGATGGAGAAGGTCACCGGCATGGTGATCAGCGTCAGGAACGCCGGGAGGCCATCCGTGACATCGGTGAAGTCGATCTTGACCACCGGCTCGATCATCAGGAAGCCGACGACGATCAAGACGGGCGCCGTCGCCACCGCCGGAACCAGGCCGATGAAGGGACCGAAGAAGAGCGCCAACAGGAAGAATGCCGCCGTCCACACAGAGGTGAGGCCGGTCTTGCCACCCTCGCCGACACCGGCAGCACTCTCGATAAACGTCGCGACAGTGGCGTTACCCGTCAGTGGACCCCACATGCCCGCGGCGGCATCAACGATCAGGGCGCGACCCGAGCCGGGGAAGTTGCCCTTGCTGTCGAGGATACCCAGCTTCGAGGCCAACCCGCTGAAGGTACCGAAGGAATCCATCATGTCGGTGACGAGGAACGTCACGAAGAACAGCAGAATCGCCCCCGACGCGACATTGCCGCTGAACAGGGCGCCAAAGTCGATACGCCCGACGCCCTGCGTGAAGAACGTGTGGAAGTCGGGCCAGGCAATGAAGTCACCCAATCCCTTGGGATTGGTGGGATTGAACGGCAGCAGCGACGCACGTGTGCTGGGAATGACAAGGGCCGTGACCCACGCGATCACCGTCGTGGCGACGATGCTGATCAACAGCGCTCCACGAACGCGCCACGCCATCAGCAACGCGGTGATGACGACGCCGATCAGCGCGACGATCACCGTCGGATCGTTGAGAGTGCTCAGGCCGGGCAAGCCATTGGCATCGCCGAAAGGAACTGTCTGCCCCGCCTTGATGTTGGCGAAGGCGTTGAATTTGACGATGCCAGCGTTGACCATGCCGATGAATGCGATGAAAAGGCCGATACCCGCTCCTGCCGCCAGCTTGATCGCCAGGGGGATGCCCATGATGATGCGCTCGCGCCAAGGCCCTGAGACGAGCAGCAGGAACGCCAGGCCGTCGAGGAAGACGAGCGCCAATGCCGCACCGACAGGTACGTGTCGCTGGCCGACGACGGTGAAGGCAAAGAGCGCGTTGTAGCCAAGGCCGGGAGCCAGGGCCCAGGGAAGGTCAGCCCACAAGCCCATGAAGAGGGTAGGGACAACTGCGGCAAAGATCGTGCCGATGATGAGCGCGGTAGGGTTGAGGCCCGCGGCACTCATGATGTTCGTGTTGACGAAGATGATGTAGGCCATCGTCACGAAGGTGGTCAGGCCCGCGAGAAACTCCGTGCGGTGCGTGCTGCCCCGCCGCTCCGGGTTGAGCAGGTTGCCAATGAACCCGCCGAACGGTGTCTGTGGTGCGAC
>DASVOW010000097.1:0-2562 GCA_036383155.1 Ktedonobacterales bacterium | reverse complement strand
GGCGCTTCTACCCGCTTTTCGAGAAGATCGCCGAGCTTGGCATACCTGCGCTCTTCCACACCGGCACGAACGGCCTCGGCGCCGGTATGCCCGGCGGCGGCGGCATCAAGCTCGACTACACCCGCCCGATCTATCTCGACTCCCTGGCCGCCGACTTCCCGACGCTGACCATCATTGGCGCGCACCCTTCCTGGCCCTGGGAACAGGAGATGATCGCCATCCTCCAGCACAAGCCCAACGTCTACAACGATCTCTCCGGCTGGTCCCCCAAATACATCCCGCCCGCGCTGCTCAAAGAAGCCGCCGGACGCCTCAACTACAAGTTCCTCTTCGGCTCCGATTACCCTTTTATTCCACCCGACCGCTGGCTGAGCGATTTCGCGCGGCTGGAAGGCTGGACCGACGAGGCGCGGCAAAATGTGCTCTGGCGCAACGGGCAACGCCTGCTCGGCCATACACACATCGCCGGAGCGACCTTCGGCTAAGTACTGCCAATGAGTGACGTTCCTGGCAAAGTGACCGGCATGCTGGCGTCGAATATTGACCTCGCCACGTGCCGGTCCGTATACTCCTACGTTGGGTTTGGTCATTTGGGTCATATAGAGCGACGATGGAAACGCCTAACGGCAACAGGCAAGACGAGGCAACGATGGCAGTATTGCAGAGCGCGCCCGCGCATGACACTTCTGCATTGAAGCGGGTGGGCAACAGCCTCACGCGCATGCTGAGAAGTCTCTCGCGCCGCGAGTGGCTGTTTCTCGGCATGCTTCTGCTTGCATATCTCTTCTTTCTCTCGCCCGCCAACACCAATACCATCAGCCGCTACGACATGGTCTCGTCGCTCGCGCGTGGCACTGCCATCATCGACGACCGCGCCTCCAATACCATCGACGTGAGCTTCTACAACGGCCACTACTACTCGCCGCGCTCGATCGGCCTCTCGCTCGTTGCCGTTCCCGTATTGCGCGTTGCCCGCGCTATTGCGCCTGTGTTCGGCGGCGCTCACGCTATCGAGCTAGCCCTCAGCGTCAATCAGCCGCTGACCCTCGAGATCGCCCTGCTCTCCCTTTTCACCGTAGTGCCGGTCGCGCTTGCCGCATCTGTCGTGTTCTGGCGCTTCGTGCTGCGGCTGCGCCCTGAGCTGGCGGGGACGCCACTGCCCCTCGTCGTCACCAGCGCCTTTGCCCTGGGCACCTTCTTCTATCCCATCGGCACGCTCTTCTTCAGTCACGCCTTTGGTGGCGGGCTTGACCTCATCGGCTTCTATCTGCTCTACCGCGCCCGCACTACCGTGCGACCGTGGCTGCTCGTTGCGGGAGCGGGGCTGCTCGTCGGCTACGCGGTCATCAGCGAATATCCGACGGCGCTGATTGCGCTGGTGCTTGGCGCCTACGTGCTCTTCGCCTTCCCCGGCGACCGACAATACCGCCTGACCCTGCTGCTCGTCTTCGGCGCGGCGATGATTCCTAGTGCCCTGATCCTCGGCTGGTACAACTGGTTCGCCTTTGGCAATCCCTTGCATATGAGCTATGAGGTTGTCTCCGATCCGCAGTTCGCTGGGCAACACCAGGGCCGCTTTGGTCTCACGGTGCCGCGTCCCGCCGCGCTCTGGCAGATCCTGGTCTGGCCGCGGGGCCTGCTGGTCGAGTCGCCGTTCCTCATCTTCATCGTCCCTGGCTTCTGGCGCTGGCTGCGGTCTGCCGCCCGCCCGCCCGCCGAGGCGCTGGTCTGCCTTGCCATCACCATCCTCTATGCCCTGCTGGTCTCGTCCTATTTCCTGCCGATGGCCGGCGAAAACCTCCCTGGCCCGCGCCTGCTCGTTCCAATGCTACCGTTCGCCTGTCTCTCGCTGGCCTGGGTGGTGGACGACGCCCGCCGCTGGCTCAGGGGTATCTTCGCCGTGCTGCTGGCCTGCGGCCTCGTGCTCTCCTTCCTCTATGTCGCCCTGGGCGTCCGTGAATACCACACCTATCTCACGTACCCCATCGCCGATCTCTACTGGCCGTTGCTCTCGACCGGCGGCGTGCGGCTTGCCAACGGCCACACCCCGCCCAATCTGGCGCGCCTGCTGCTGCATCTGGATCAAGGCGTCAGCATCTACGTATTGCTGATCCCTCTCCTCGTCTGGACTGGCTATCTCGTCTCCGCGCTGCTCAGGTACCCCAAGAACACGGCCACAGATACGCGCGACAACGCCCGCACTCCCTTGACGACGGCTGGTGGTTCGACTCCTTCCCCGGCAACTCATCCCTAGCCCGAATAGGCCCCTTGCCGAACACAAGCCGGTCGCATATCATGCGGTAGCGTGATCGCTGGCTTTTCGTCGGCGCTCGCCGTCACAGAAATGCCAGGAGTGCCCGTATGCCCACCGTGACCAGCATCATCAATCTCAAAGGCGGCGTCGGCAAGACGACCATGACTCTTGCTCTGGCCCACTTCCTCACCATAGAACACCGCAAGCGCGTGCTCGTCATCGACCTCGATCCCCAGACCAACGCCACCGTCTGCCTGATGCCGGAGAACGAGTGGAAAGAGCGCGACGAGAGTGGCCGCACCCTCTAT
>DASVOW010000096.1:0-3242 GCA_036383155.1 Ktedonobacterales bacterium | reverse complement strand
ATGCTGGCGAGGGTAGCTGCGTCACCCATTCGGCTGCTCGCTCGGCGATCTGCTCCATTGGATCCTGATAGGATGTGCAGCGGGCCACTGCGCTCAGGATCGCTGGGCCATAGTCGCGTGTCTGCACGCGGCGGTCGAAGAGCACGACCACATTGCGCCGCCAGTGACTCCATGCCAGGCCGCCGAGCGCCTGACGCAGGCGCAGGGCGGCGTGCGGCACGACGAATTGGCTTTGCCTGTCCGACCAGACATCAGCACGCGCGGCGAGAAGCGGGTCGCTGAGTGCTGGAAACGGGATGCGTGTCACAACGACGCAGGCGGGGGATACATCGGGCTGCTCAGCACCCTCCCAGAACGCGCCCGCGCCGAGCAGCACTACACGTGGCTCTGTGCGAAATGTCTGCCAGAGCTGGCGCGCAGAGCCATCTTGCCCTTGCGCCAGGACGAGGATGTTGTGGCGCTCAAGCGCACGCCTAATGCCCACGGCGCTCGCACGCAACGCCGCATGCGAAGGGAAGATCGCCACCGTCCTGCCTTGGAGTGCCACGGCCAGGCGTACGAGCGCATCATCGAGGTGGCGCTGGTATTGCGGAGCGTTGGGCTCGGGCACGTCGGTCGGAAGGCAGAGCAGGGTCTGCTCGGTGCGGTCGAGCTCGGGGGCGAAGGTTTGCACCTGCTCAGGCAGGCCGAGCGCTCCGCTGGTGAAGCTGAAATCGCCGCCAACGGCCAGCGACGGACCGACGAGCGCGAGGGCGTGACCAGTAGCATAGAGAGGCTTGAGCAGTTCGCCCACCTGTACGGGTACGCTATGGAGTGTTGGCACATCCAGCGCATCAGGGGTGGTGGGGCTAGCGGTGTGATCATCGCTTTGCCGCTGACGATTATCCTTGCGCTGTTGCCGTTGTTGCCTCGTAGACCCAGACGCTGGAGCAAGTACGGTACGGTTTTGCTGGAATTCACGTGAACCGCGCGCGGATGCGCCGGATGTAGCATAGGGGATGCGCAACCAGCGGACCACGTCCTCGCCGCTCGCGCTGCTGCCATGCATGAGAGCCATTCCCTGCCGCCGCGTCTGCTCAATGAGGCGCGCCAACGCCAGCAGATCGGTTGCGATGCCATCGCTCGCCGCAGTGGCACGGTTCCCATGCGCCGCAACACGCTGCTGCGCGACATCGCGTGCCACCTTGACGACGCTTGCCAGACGGTCGTCAAGTATACTCCAGCTTTGCATTGCCTCGCGCCAGGATTCCAGACGGTGTGTGCTGGCATCGATGCGTAGTGTGCGCTGCTCAGGCGACTCAGTGCCCAACGTGACGTCGGCGGATTCGCCACGCGCCTCCAGTAGTACCGTCCGCAACGCAGTGAAGAAGCGTTCGACGCCCTGCCGCGCTCGTTCCACCTGGGCAAACCAACTGCGCTCGCGATTCTGGGCGTCTTGCGCCGCTCGCCCACCATCATGCTGCGCACGCTCTGCCGCAAGATGGAGCAGGCCGGAGCGGGCGCCCCCATCTTCCACCCCCGCCAGTATCATGAGCTGGGCTAGCAGATCGTGCTGGTCGAGCGCGACGCTTTGCACGCGACGCAACTCCTCTTCAAGCAGGTGCGCGTCGAAGATCAGTGCCCGCGTGGCATCGGGTAGCACATGGTCTGCGCCAGAGATATGCGCGGCGAGCGCCTGATGGGTGGTAACGACCACCAACGCCCGCTCAGCCGCTTGTTGCGCGCGGGCAAAGAAGCAATAGCCGTCGCGACGATAGGCGCAGTCTGAGACGGTATCGGCGAACTCGGCACCCGAGCGCGCCCGTTCCCACGCCGCTATCTCCTGGCCGCTCAGCGATACTTCGGCGCGTGCACCGGTCTCCGTCTTGCCGGCCCAGACTGTAAGCTTTGCCAGGCCGCGTGCTACGTCCAGTGGTAAGACAGCGTTGCGTGCCTCACGAGCTACACCGAACCAACGATGCAGGCAGAGGTATGACCCCTGTTCGTTGAGCTCGGCCAGCGGTATGTCGGTGAGGGTCAATGCGGCGCGGGCCAGCGCCTCGGGCAACACCCGCTGAGTAAACCGGCTCATACTCTCGCCATCGGCCACGCTCACCAATACACGCTGCTGCTGCAGCTTCGCCCATTGCAGTGCTGGGGCAAGCGCTGCAGCCAGAGTTGCCACATCATTCTGCGCATCTGCAAGGAGGATGCCCTCAGACGCAAAGCATGTATGCACACGCTCGGTGAGTACAGCGCGCAATTGTTCCTCGGCCTTTGCTAGAGAGGGAGAGGGTAGATCGGCGCGGCCAGATATGTCACTGGTGGCGATAGTGGAATGCGTAGGAGCGTTGAGCAAAGGACGACTGAGGCCAGCCGGACTCTGCGGCGTAATGGCCAGGCTCAGCACCCGCGGATCCATCCCGAGCTTATTGGCAAGTTGGGCGCCAAGGGTCGTGCTTGCAAGGCTCGCGAAGCCGCTGGGTTGTGCCACCGCAGCACCGCCGCGCTGCGCCCGGACAGCAGAGCGAATGAAGTAGCCAGGAGTCCAATCTTGAGGTGTGGCAAGCTTGCCAAGCGCCTCAAGGGTGCTGGCGTCGAGGTTGTCCAGATGGGCGAGCAGTGCGAGGAATACATCGCGTGAGAGCTGCGCATCGGCCAAAGCACGGTGATACACGGGGCTACTTACGCCAAGTATAGTGCCGACCGAGGCCAAGGAATAGCTTGAGAGATTGGGCAAGAGCGCCGAGGCTAGCTCAAAGGTGTCTACCAGGGGGTTGCGCCGGGCCAAACCATAGCGCCGAAGAAATGCGGCATCGAAGGGAACGCTATGTCCGACCAGCGGCAGATCGCCAAGAAATGCGCGCAGGCGTGGCAACAGGTCTACCATCGTCGGCGCGCCTGCCAATTGGGCGGATGTGATACCAGTCAACCGCTGCACACGGTAGGGGATGGACATGCCTGGAGCAACGAACGACTCGAACGTCTCCAACACGTCCTCACCGGCAAATTTCAGCGCGCCAATCTCGATCACGGCATCCTGCTCGGGGTGCAACCCCGTTGTTTCCAGATCTATGGCAACGCGCACGGGTTGTGTGCGCACGAATATCTCCAATCATGACTGAGCTACCGTTGCCCTGGAATAGTGTTGAAGATTGGCAGTATCGCTGAACATTTATAGTATGTCACGCACGTATTAGTCTATTCACACACGTTGGTATTGCGCGTCGTCAGGCACTGACGCTCGTACCGACCGGCTCAGA
>DASVOW010000095.1:0-9332 GCA_036383155.1 Ktedonobacterales bacterium | reverse complement strand
CCACCATAGTTGGGGTCTTCGGTGAGGATGATGATCTGTGGCTTCGCGGCGATCACCGTCTCATCGCTGACCTGCGGATAGCCACCATTGGCTGTTGTAGTGCCAAAGATGTTCGTGCCGCCAGCATCGCGGATGAGCTCGTCGCCGAACGATCCACCGCCGAAGACGAACGGCTTACCCGGCTCGCTATAGTCAGCCTCCATATAGACACTGATCGGCTGCGCGCTCGCCACCTTGTTTTTGACAGCGTCGATGCGCTTTTGTAGGCTGGTGACGAGTGCGTCGGCCTGGCTTTCGGCGTGAATGAGCTGGCCGACGAGGCGCATCTCCATCAGTGAGCCGGTGAGGTCCATTTGCGGCAGATCCACCACCGAGATGTGCGCGGCAAGCAGCTTCTGGTCGGTGGCGTGGGTCTCACCGCCGAAGCTTAGCACGAGGTCGGGCTTCAGCGCGACGATGGCTTCGACGTTGGCAGTGCCGCTGGAATCGGTGATCTTCTGCTTGGCGGCGAAGTCGGCGGGATAGTTGGTGTAATAGTCTACGGCGACGACGCGCGAGCCAGCGCCCAAGGCCGCGAGTATCTCGCTATCGGTAGCGCCGAGCGAGACGATGTGTTGCGGTGCCTGCTGTGGGATGGTGATCGTGGTGTCATTGGCGTCTTTCGCCAGCAGGGGCTGCTGCGGCGCGCTCGTGGTGGTGGACGATGTGCCACAAGCCGCCAAGGCGAGCGAGGTGATGAGAATGGCGAGCAGCGCCGCGAATCCAGTACGGTACAAGGAACGGATGTGCATAATCGAGGACAGACCTCCCAGCGTTAACGTGGGTACGGCGCGGCGCCACGGACCGCTCCCATGTCGCTGAACATTCGGACGATAGCGTGACAACGATGGTATGACGTGCTGTGACACCACCAGGTATCGAAGAAAACGCAAAACGCCTTCTTCCTCGCGAATATGCGGAAAGAAGGCGCACGATACGATAGCGGCGCTGCTCTTTTTCCTCTTGGCGCGAAGGACGTGAGCACAGTCCGTGAGGTCGGTCTCCTGGCTTCCGGTTCCCTTAGCCAACGTGCATACGTAAGTATGTTGTACGTTGGCTAAGGCGGCTCCTTTGTGACCTTCCCACCGGCTAAGCGGCAGTGGTCTCGCGCATCTGGCGCGGTCGAAGGAGCTTGCCACCGGATACAGTGGCGCGTCCGCATCGGCTTTTCACCGATTTCCCACGCGCTGCCATGTCAGTCATCCAGCACGACAGCGCAACCTCGCGGCTCAAGTGATTGATTTAGTTGTCGGTCACACTATAGTGCCCAGAGCAGGGCAGCGTCAAGGATGGTCCGTGAGATGGGAGATGATGCGCGGCTTATCGGAAGAGGTGGAGCTGTGCCACTTCCGCGACGACGGCGACGAGCAGGGGCGCGAAGATGAGCGCGGGGAGCATATTTGCCACGCGCAGATCGCGGATCTTGAGTAGCTTCAGGCCGATGGCGACGAGGATCAGGCCGCCGGTGGCGGTGAGCTCGGTGATGACGTTTGGGTTGCTGGTGAGCAGTGGTGCGAGCGCATGAGCGCCGAGGCTTATCCCACCCTGGTAGAGCAGGATCACCGCTGTGGAGAGCAAGACGCCGGGTCCGAGTGCGGCACCGAAGGCCAGCGCGGCGAAGCCATCGAGCGTTGACTTGATGGCGAGCTTGGTGATGTCGCCGGTCAGGCCGTTGTCGAGCGGGCCAAGGATCGAGAGCGGTCCGATACAGAACACGAGGCTCGACGTGACGAACGCCTCGCTGATGCGGCTGGGCTTGCCGTCGCGCGACATGAGCTGCTGGACGCGGTCGCCGAAGCGGTTGAGGCGGGTTTCGAGATCGAGGGCCTCGCCCAGCAGCGTGCCGAGCAGCAGGGCGCCGAGCACGATCAGCGCATTCTTGGTGGTGAAGGCGTCGAGCAGGCCGATCAGCACCGTGAAGAGACCCAGTACGCCGAAGAGGCTTTCCTGGATGCGAGCCGGCAGCCGGTTGCCGAGCAGCACGCCCAGGACTCCGCCCACGACGACGGTCGCTACGTTGAGCAGGGTGCCGCTCAGGGCGCTAAAGAGTGCCACGGGTTCCTCACTATCGGTACGATCAGTTTGCTGCGCCGGTGTGACGATGCGCGTCACGAGCTGCTAGCGGGTGTTATCTCGCCGCGCGGATGCCCCGGCGTTGGGTGCTGCCGCCTCGAAGCCTGCTTCAACGGCGATCTGCTCCAGCATGATGATGCTCATACCACGCGGGCGGTGCTTGCCTCGCTCCCACTCGCTGACGTTCTGCTGGGTTGTGCCGAGGCGCTGTGAGAACTCTTCTTGCGTCAATCGGAGGAAGTATCTGAGCGCGCGGACGCGCCGAGCATCCCAGGTACGAGACTTGCCCGCGCCGGACGATTTCGTCTGGGGACGGGGTGCGGTGTAGACGAGATAGCGGCTATCCATTGGAGGTGAGTGCCTCTCCAGTTGTAATGTGTTTCGATGGAGACACAAGGCGTATTATAGTGTTCTGATGGATAGCTCGCAATATTCTGGATAGAAATACCAGGGATACAGGTGGCCCCGGTCGGGAGGATGCATGTCGGGAATAGATGACCAGAGCGCGCGGAACCTGTTTGTGCCGGCGTATGCCAAGATCAATCTCACACTGGACGTGCTCGGCAAGCGCGAGGACGGCTATCATCGGCTGGCGTCGGTGATGCAGACCGTGGCGCTACATGACACCCTGCACATCCAGGCGCACGACGATGGAGCGATCGCCCTCGACTGTGATGTCGCGGAGCTGCGGACAGACGATAACCTGGCGTTGCGAGCGGCGCGATTGCTCGCGGGCACTGCACCTGACAGGCGGCTGGGAGCGCGGATCGAGCTGCGCAAGGAGGTTCCGACGCAGGCAGGGCTGGGCGGCGGCAGCAGCGATGGCGCGAGCGTGCTGACGACGCTGAACGCGCTGTGGCGGCTGGGGCTCTCCATAGAGCGGCTGGAGGCGCTGGCGGCGCAGCTTGGCTCTGACGTTCCATTCTTCGTGCGAGGCGGGACGGCGCTGATCGAGGGGCGCGGCGAGTATGTGACGCCGCTGCCCGATGCCGAGCCGCTGTGGCTGGTGCTGGCGAAGCCGCCCATCGGCGTGCCGACGGCGCAGGTGTTTCGTGGTCTGCGTGCTGAGAGCTACACCACAGGCGAAGATAGCGAGGCGGTCGTCAGCGCCATACGGGAGCGGCGCCCGCTGCCGTTCGAGCGTTTGACGAATGCGCTGGAGCCGAGCGTCTTGCAGATGTTTCCTCCGGTTGCTCTGGCACGTGATGTGTTGTTGAATGCAGGCGCGCCGCTGGTGCGTTTGAGTGGCAGCGGGCCGACACTTTTCGCCCCATTCCGACGCCTCGGCGATGCCGCCGCTGTGGCGGAGCGGGCACGGGCGAATACGTCGGGCATCGCCATCTGGCTGACGCACACGATCGGGCGCGGCTATGGTGGCGTGTCGCATTGAAACGCACGTGGCACGTAGCCAAGCTCTTTCGTTACCGTGCAGTAGCGCCGAAGGGCTGAGGACATAGGACATTCATGATGAGTCGCTTCGGGCGGCATCCGGGCCACACGCCATGCGCATTGTAATCGCTCATGCGCGCCTGAACACCTTTGGCGGGGGTGAGCGGGCGACGCTCGAACTGCTGCGCCGCTTGAGCTGCAGGCATGAGGTGGAGCTGTGGGCGGGGAGATACCAGCCGGAGGCCACGTATCCTGAGCTTGCAGCCTTTCCCCGTCGGGATCTCAGTTCGGCGGAATGGCTGCTGGCGAAGCCGGTGGCCGACGCAGTGATCAGCCAGACGTTTGGCTCGCATCTGCTGGCGTTGCGCCATCCTCACACGATCTGCTATGTGCATACGTTGCGCTCGGTGTATCTGCGCGGCGGGTATCGCCCTGATCTCGTGGCGCGGCGCGTGCTGGACGCAATGGCGGTGCGGCGTGCCAGCGCGGTGCTTGCGAATAGCGCGTTCACGGCGGGGCGGGCGACACAGCGCTACCGGCGCCCAGTCGAGGTGTTGCCACCGGGGGTAGACGAGCCGTTCTTTGCGGTGCCGGTGTCGGTGGGGAGCCATGCGTTGTATGTGGGGCGGCTGGCTCCCGAGAAAGGATTGGAGCGACTGCTGCGGTGGTCTGCTGATCTGCCTATCGAGCTGGAGCTTGTGGGCCACGGCGATGCGGCATATGTGCGCCATTTGCGCGGGATCGCTGGGCCACGGGTGCGTTTCCGGGGTCCACTGACGGGGGAAGGGCTGGCCGAGGCGTACGCGGGCTGCCGTTTCCTGGCGTTCCTGCCGCACGAGGAGGAGTTTGGCCTGGCGGCGCTGGAGGCGATGGCGGCGGCAAAGCCGGTGATTGCCATACGCGAGGGCGCGCTGCCGGAGTTGGTGCGCGACGGCGAGACGGGCATGCTGGTGTCGGATCAGGAGCAGTTTGGGTCTGCGGCGCGGGCGCTGCTGGCCGACGATGCGCTGTGCCTGCGCCTGGGAGGGCGGGGCCGCGAGGTTGCACATGCGTATACCTGGGATCGCTTCGCGCGGCGCATCGAGGAGTTGTGCGAGCGGCGGTAGCGGTGTTGCCGGAATTGTTGCCGGGATCCTTGCCGGAATTGTTGCCGGAATTGTTGCCGGGGCACGGCGGGCGGTTGAAACCGCGCCTGGGGGCGCTGCGCGCCGCAAAGTCCGCCTCCGCGGACTGGGGTGAGGCGAGGGTGTGGCGAGTGGGTAGGCTCTTGCGGGTCTTGCCGTTTTTGCCGGAGATGTTGCCGGAAATGTTGCCGGAATTCTTGCAGGTACATTGCCGTACGCTGATGTAAGGGTTGGAATTCGATATCGGAGGCGAGCGGGAGGTATTGCCGAAATTGTTGCCGATTTTGCTGGAGATGTTGCCGGGACGATGGTGTTTGCGAGTGTGAGGCCTTGAATTCGATATCGGAGGCGAGCAGAGGGCATTGCCGGTGTTGCCGGAGATATTGCCGTTTTTGCCGGAGATGTTGCCGGGGTGGTTCGTCGGGCGAGCGATAGTGCAGTCGGGTGTGTTTGGTGGGAGAAGGGGCAGTGCTTGGGATAAGGGGCGGGACGGAAGGGGTGTGGTGTTGTCATGGCGTATGATTCCTTTCATCGGAGCGGCGAGGCGCAGATCTTCCCTCAGCGATTATAGAACATATTTTCGAGTTTGTCAAGTGCGAAGTTGCGTGGCATTCGCACGTAGGCGATGCCGATGCTCCAGACTCGGGCCGAGAATGTTGGACACAATTAGGCGGGGGCCTAGTGTGACGAGCGGCGAGAGGGGGATTATGCCCTGCTTTCGCTGGTGAATTTGCTCCAGTCGCGCAAGAAGTCGTCGATGCCTTTGTCAGTGAGCGGGTGTTTTGCCGCCAGCTCAAGCACTTTGAAGGGCACGGTGGCGATGTCGGATCCGGCTTTGGCGGCAGCGATGATGTGGAGTGGATGGCGGATGCTGGCAGCCAGCACGAGCGTGGGCAAATTGTGCTTGCGGTAGATCTCCACTGTGTCGCGCACGACCTGCATGCCGTCTTCGGAGATGTCGTCGAGCCGGCCAACAAAGGGACTGATGATGTAGGCGCCCGCGAGCGCGGCGAAGAGCGCCTGGTTTGCGCTGAAACAGAGGGTTACGTTGGTGCGGATGTTTTCTTGTTTGAGCTGTTTGACGGCGGCCCAGCCATTGGGCGTCGAGGGCACTTTGACGACGACGTTGGGGTGCCAGGCGGCGAAGCGGCGGCCCTCCGCGACCATCCCTTCCGTATCGAGGCTGACGGTTTCGGCGCTGATCGGCCCGTCTACGATTTCGGCGATCTCGCGGATGACGGCCTCATGGTTCTTGCCGGAGCTTTTCATGATCAGGGTTGGGTTGGTGGTCACCCCACTGAGAATGCCCCAGCGAGCCGCCTCACGAATCTCGTCGACGTTTGCGGTATCGAGAAAGATGCGCATTGGCTGTGTCCTTTTATTATGTGCGCTGTCCGCTTTGCATGACACGCGGCAAACCTCGTGCCAAAACACGACATTGTTCGAGAGGAGGTCTCTGTCTTGACGGGGTTGTGGGGAGGCTAGTCATCAGAAGTCAACTGCCTTGATCTTCGTAATGATGCGTTCACCTCGCCGTGTCTGTAATTCAGTAGTAGGTCGCGCCACAATGCCTTCTGCCTCAAACTCGCCCCAAGTAGAGCGAAGGCCGTTTCTTACGAGGTTGATAGCCTCTTGGAGCGTACCATGCCCGATAATGGGCACGACATCAAGCCCTAGCTTCTTCGCTACATCCTCGACGTTATGTCGCTCAAGCCATAGGTTGCCCACCTTAACATCAAACAACACGAAGTCCTGCGTAGCCTTGTACTTGCCGCCGCTTTGAATCTTCGCGCCATAGCCCTCGCCATAAAACGTTACGCCGCCATCAAGGAAGACCTCGCGTAACCGCGCCTTGGCAGGGGTAGCATAGAACAGCTCGTTGAGGCGGTTAATGACTCCATTGGGTATCTGCGCGCTATCAGTCTTGCCGCCGAAGATAACATCGTTACCATCCCAGCTGACGCGGATATTGGTGCCGTCTACCTTCTCTGTGAACGTCCAATCATTGTCTTTGAGATAGTCGATGACCGGGTCAACCCAATCACCAACGATGATCTTCTTATTGCCTCCCAAGTTCCGTTTGAGCATCGTATTGATCTTGTGGTACTCAGTGCTCATTACCTCTCCTCTACTGCCTCCACCACCTTATACTTCGTGATACTTCGTGCCCGGCTTGAAGCTGCTACCACTCGTGTTTGGGAAGCGTTCACGAATAGCATCATTTGCGTGTGCTCTGTCTGCCCTCGTCATAGCAGCCGGTGTTGTTAGTCATACCAGATAGTCTCGCTTGGGTCAATCTGGAAGGCGCTGGCTTTGGTCAGGTGGATTTTCATCGTATTCCTTTATTGTTAGGTCTGTATTGAAGTGGCTGCAGAGGCATCTCCTTGGAACTTCTATAACTTCTCTATCTGTACGTCAGGCGCGTCTCTGAACTTGGACACGCCCTCTTTACCGTTTGGTAGCACCAGCCCTGCGCGTGTGATTCAATTGAGGCCGGGGAGACCTGCGCCTGTGCCACCTGGAGCAAGGCCGGTGGGATGCTCGGTGCTGCGGCTCGTGTTGACCCTCGTGTTGACCCTCGTATTGACCCTCATGTTGGCCAAGGAGTCCAGCGAGGAGGCTCGTCATGACGGATGCCTTTCTGCTCACCGCTCTCCCGGCCTGGCTGCTCTTCATTCTCATCGTTGGCGGCTCAATGAGTTTGGCTGGGGTCGGGACGGTGTTCGTGCGGCGCCGCATGAAAGCGCCGATGGATGAAGCGCACAATGAGGTCGCTGGCTTCATCTTCGCTGCGGTGAGTGTCTTGTACGCCGTGGTGCTCGCGTTTATGGTCTTCGCCGTGTGGGAGGAGTACAACGGTGCCAGGCAAGCTGCTTCACAAGCAAGCTGCTTCAAATGAAGCTGCCGCTCTGATTGCTGTCACCCGTGATATGACGTCGTTTCCCGAGCCGGCACGGCGACAGGTTCATGATCTGCTGCGCGAGTATGATGAGATTGTGATCACGGCGTAGCGGGCTGGGGGCCTGGGTGGGCGGCGTCGGGGTAGTAGCGCAGGCCGTCCGCCGACACCGGCCTCCAGGCACCCTGCCTCGTCCGGCGCCGGACGATGCAGGGTGCTCACGGCGTAATGCGAGTGGGAGTGGGAGTGGGCTGGGGGAATGAGTGGGAGTCGTAGGGGTAGTAGCGCAGGTCGTCCGCCGACACCCCGAGGGCCTGCCCAAGTGCGACCCAGAAGGCGCCGCCGGCCTGCCGATTACCCTGCCCCGGCAGGACATCGACCCGACCGCAGGCGCCGGTGTGCACCGTGACGGCGAGCAGAACACTCGCGCCGCGGGTAAAGGTGAGGCGGTAGGCCTCCGGGTCGGCGGGACATGCGCCGTAGCCGGTGTTGCGATCGGGGGCGGGCAGGCCGCGTACGGTCCGGTAGAGCGCCGCGACGCGCGCTGGATCCGTCAATGTCCGGTCGAACGGCGCGGGCGGCGCGAGCGGGTAGCCCGGGTAGCCGGTGTACAAGCCGGGCACGCGCTCGACGCGCACCGCGGTGGGCAGCAGCTCCTTCCCGTCGGAGCTGCTGCGCGAGGAGACGACCAGGAGTGCGACCAGCACGACCAGGAGCGCAAGCAGCGTCGGGACCGCGACCCGCGCGGCCGTGCCTTTGACGACGCGTCCTAGCCTGCCGCTGGGCGGTACCGCTGCGGAGGAGTCGGCAGCGGAGGGGGCCGGGGCGCGCACCCGGCGGCGGGCTCGGCGCATCGCGGCCCTCACCGGCTTCCCATTGATCATCGGGTCAGTGGTCGGCACGAGAATCTCCCTCCTCGGAGGGCCAGCGCAGCGAACGACCCCCACATCAGGATGACGCGCCATCCCACGCGAAAGTTCCGCGGCTCAGCTCGCTCGTCTCCATTGATACTCTCGGCACACGATACGCCGCCACACATGTAGCGCTGGCGCCTGTGTTTGTCACGTGCTGCTAGGAGGGTAGGCGGCGTGGTCGACATGCTAGAGGTTTACGTGTCAGGTGGCGTAGCAGTTGGGTCTGATTTCTTCTTCTCGCGGCTCGTCCAGCATTTTTCAAGAAAGTGCGTAATGAGTGCCCCGTAGATAATGTTTAAGGTTCCACCAATTATGCCGCTCTTGAAAACAATGAAAAGGACAGCAGCAAGAAATGCCCAGGAACCGATGGGGGCACGAATGGCGCCACTAGGCCCCTCGTAGGAGGCATTCCCGTACGCCTCTACCATAGCGATGGTGCTGAACGCCGACCGCACATCGTCTATCCGGGTGCCGGCAAGTAGCTCGACATCCGGAATCTGCAACTGCTGCCGCACGTCGTCAAGCAGCTTGCCATGACTCCGAGAAGCAGTATACGCTTGGTCAGGCTTACGCTCCTTCGTCTTGGAGCGGGTTGCCAAGGCTCGCGCCGCACTGACCATCTCCAGCATCAGCATCGACGGCCTCAATATCGTCGCCAAGAATACGCGCCGAGACAGCACGATCCAGCATCACCACTGATCCCTGCGCTAACAGCTAAACGTGCGATGCCAAAGGTCACGCCGCAAGGGCAGGCGCGAATGCGCCACGTTTTGATCCCTGCGCAGAGATCAGTAGGTTAGGAGTGTCGAGCCGGTATATGTTGCTGATGGTCTGATATGGTTTCCGGCCAGGATGTTGTAGCATAGAGGCGTGCCGAGACGCATCGCGCTTGCT
>DASVOW010000094.1:0-3529 GCA_036383155.1 Ktedonobacterales bacterium | reverse complement strand
GAACATCCTGGTTGGGCTGTACCTCTTTGACACCTTTATCCTCGGCCGAGCAAAGCAGCGGAGCACAAGCGCAGATAGAGCGGAGCAGGAGATCGCCCCGGTGCTGGCGCTGGCGGGCCTCTCCAGTGGCGCTGACGCGCTTAGAAGCGCGGGCAGCAGTAGGAGCACGGGGAGTATGGGGAGCGCAGGGGTTGTTAACGCGCCTCCCCCGCCCGTCGTGCCTGGCACCCAGCCTGATCGCCAAGACCGCGCTGTTGTGATCATGGGGGCAGGGCCAGCGGGGCTGACGGCGGCGTATGAGTTGACGCGCTACCGCGTGCCCGCGCTCGTCCTGGAGATGGACCAGCGGTTCGTGGGTGGCATCTCGCGCACCGAGGAGCGCTGGGGTTACCGCTTCGATATTGGTGGGCATCGCTTCTTCAGTAAGAGCCAGGAGATCGAGGACTTCTGGACCGAGGTGGCCGGCGACCTGCTCGTCACCCGCGGACGCCTCTCGCGCATCTATTACCGCGGCAAGTACTTCGACTACCCCTTGAAGGCGGCCAACGCGCTGCTCAACATGGGGCTGGTCGAGACGGTACGCTGCATGACGAGCTACACCTGGGCCAAGCTGCGCCCCGTCAAGGACCCCCAGACCTTCGAGGACTGGGTGCGTAACCAGTTCGGCTATCGTCTCTTCACGATCTTCTTCAAGACCTACACTGAGAAGGTCTGGGGCATCAGCACGCAGGAGCTCTCCGCCGACTGGGCAGCCCAACGCATCAAAGGCCTCGATCTGGCACAAGCCATCAAGAGCGCGCTGCCAAGCTTCAAACGCAAGAACAACGGCGGCAATGCCGATCGGGGCGCCGTCATCAAGACGCTGATCGATGAGTTTCGGTACCCGCGTCTGGGGCCGGGCCAGCTCTGGGAGCGTGTGCGCGATCGCCTGCACAACGCGGGGCAGCATGTGCGGATGGGCCAGCAGGTTGTCGCCGTCCAGCACAGTGGCGGGCGCGTGACTAGCGTTGTTGTGCGCGACGTGCAGACGGGCGAGGAGCGCACGCTCGCAGGCACAGACTTCATCTCGACGCTGCCGATTCGTGAGCTGGTGAATTGCTGCGTACCCCCGCTGCCAGAGTCGGTGCAGTATGCCGCCTCGCAGCTCAAGTACCGCGACTTCCTGACGGTGGCGGTGGTAATTGACCGGGCGGAGATGTTCCCCGACAACTGGATCTACATCCACGATCCGAGCGTGCAGGTTGGGCGCATGCAGAACTTCAAGAACTGGAGTCCCGAGATGGTGCCCGACTCGAGCAAGACCTGCCTGGGCTTGGAATACTTCTGCTTCGAGGGCGACGGCCTCTGGGACTCCAGCGATGACCAGTTGGTTGAGTTGGCCCGCCGCGAGTTGGTGCAGTTGGGCATGTGCCGGCCCGAGGAGGTGCTCGGCGGCGCGGTGGTGCGTCAGCCCAAGGCCTACCCGGTGTACGACGATGTCTACAAGCAACACCTGGCCGTCGTCCGCGACTACCTGCGTGACGCGCTGCCGAACCTGCATCTGGTGGGTCGCAACGGCATGCACCACTACAACAACCAGGACCACAGCATGATGACGGCGCTGCTCGTCGCACGTAACATCGCCACGGACAGCAGCTTCGACCCCTGGAAGGTCAACACCGACGCCGAGTACCACGAGGAGGCGCGTCTCGACGATGAGGACCGATCCGGGCGCCTCGTGCCCGCCCGGGTTGGGGCGCTCACCCACGTCGAAAAATAGCTCGGCGCAGCGATGGGACGGTCGGGCACTCGTGTCGGTGCGGGGAGGGAATCGGCGCGAGTAGCCAGGGCCACGCAAAGGCGCGTAAGCATGCCTGGCCAGCTGATCCGAGTGTGCAGGCGAAAACCGAAGCAGTTCTGCCTGAATTCGTAAACCGCAGGCGGTGGGACTCGAACCCACCGCCTGCTCCATAGGAAGATTCCCGGTCTAGATGGACCGGTCGGAGTTCCCAGGCCAGCGATTATCGCTGCTCTGAAAGGCTATAAACCTTGCCCTTACCCATCCCCGAGTGCTGCTGTTCTACTCTACAGTGTAGAACAAACGCCCCTACTCTGACAATATCAGGGCGGGGGCGTCTCTGTGTAGCTGTAGTGTTGATGCGGTTGGACTAGCCCAGACGGATGGCGGTGCCGGGTGTGGACGGGTTTGCCGGTGAGCAGGAACCACCTACCAGCGGCGAGGACGACCAGTATGCCTGTCACTAGGGCCTAGCCCAGTGCCCAGCCGGTGTAGATACCGGCCAGGCGCGCGAAGGCGAAGATGCTCTTGTGCCGCTGTAACCTCTGAGAAACTCAGTGTTATTCGCCATCATTTGGCCCGCCCAGTATGCCTGCCATAACGCGACGCATCAGCGCGGTGTAACCGTGTATCTCGGCGGGGGTGAACAGGTCGAAGTGCAGTGACTTCGCCTCCGACGCAGAGTAATCAGCGCGGAGCGGCGCGTGCTCGATACGGGCGCGGACTCCATCATCGGATGGGTCGACGCCACGGTAGGCTATTCCGGCGAGGTAGCAGTCATACTCGTTGTTGACATCGTGATGGGTCTGCCCTTCGAGCACGACGGCTTCGATGAGGTCGGGCATGTTGGCAACTGCCTCGGCGTACTGGGAGCGCACCTCGGCAAACATGGTGGAAGAGAGGTGGGGGCGCGAGCACCACGCCCCAGCGGTTGAGCGACGTTTCAGGACCAGTTGATACATCATGCGGCGGAGTCATTCCCCTCATTCATGCGGGTGCAGAGGTCACGCACCGGACAGTAGTTGCACAGGTACTCTCGGTCAGTGCCGAGGTACTCGCAGGGTGGCGTCATCTCCTTGGTGGCGTTACGCCCCTCGATGCGACGCTGAACGAACCGCCCCACCTTGTCCATCGACCACATGCGGATGGGCGCGAGATTGAGGGTCTCGTACTGGTAGGGCTGGGTGTGGGTAACGCGCTTGCCCCGGCCTTTAAGCCAGCCTGCACTAGTGAAGCGACGCACCCGTTTCATATCGCAGTATACTATCTCTAACTCATCAACCACGAGTCTGGTCACTCGCATATCGAGCAGCAGAGGCAGCTCACGCGATGCTACCCACCCTACGGGTGCCCCCAACTGTCCATACAGCAGCCGATGTGGCCGCATGGACTTTCGGGCTATCGGCCGAGGGGTCCCGCTTCGCGCAGGAAACGTAACGCGCACTCGGGATGAGTACATACCACCAACCGTGGCTTGAAACGGTCGGCTGCTCTCCTTCGACATGTTGCAGATGCTGCTTCTAACGGGAGTCGTGCCTAGCCAACGGACGGGGGATGGGCGAGTGACTCACGCCCAAGTTTGATAGGAGTGTCAGACCGCCTCTCTCACTCTCAGCGCGCGAGCGATACCAGCTAAAGGTCGCATCGGGTGCATCGGCTGCCTGCTCTGCACATAGAGCACGCCCGTCAGCACCCAGCACAAATGCATCGCAACAGTGGCAGCGGCAAGGAACCCTGGCGTGGACAGGAGCA
>DASVOW010000093.1:0-11947 GCA_036383155.1 Ktedonobacterales bacterium | reverse complement strand
GGCGACCTCGCGGGCGGTGGATTTGGTGAGGGCAACCAATCCGGCTTTGGAGGCGGCATAGTTGGCCTGGCCGAGCTGCCCCGAGAGGCCGGAGACGGAGGCGACATTGACGATGCGCCCCCAACGCGCTTTGAGCATGCCGCGCAGTGCAGCTTTGGTGCAGAGGAAGGCGGAGGTGAGATTTGCGCGGATGATGCTCTCGAACTCGTCGAGCTTCATCTGGAGGATGAGGCGATCATTCGTGGTGCCCGCGTTGTTGACGAGGATGGTCGCGGTGGCGCCGAACTGGCTCTCGATGTCTTTGAAGAGGCGGATGACGTGCTCCTCGACGCTGACATCGGCCTGGAACGCGATGGCTCGCCGCCCAAGCGCCTCGATTGCCTCGCGCGTCTCGCGGGCACCCTGCTCGTCGCTTCGATAGTTAATGGCAAGGTCTGCGCCGAGCCGGGCGAGCCGGAGGGCGGTGGCGCGTCCGATGCCGCGGCTGCTGCCTGTGACCACCGCGACGCGACCGGCGAGTGGCAACGCTTGCCCTGCCACACTCTCGCGCGTCTGGCTCTCTGCCTGCTGATCTTCTTGCGCCATAGATCTGCCCTCCCTCACGCACTACTTCGTTCAGCCGCCGCGAACCGCGCCTACTGTCTCTATTCGGTCGTTTGGGCGCATCTTGGCGCAGCGGACGCATTTGCAGAGTCTACTCTACTCTACAGGGCGCTCAATCGTCCAGTCGTAGCGTCTTGAGGTAGGCGCGCACGCCTGGGGCGAGATCGGGGCGCTGGAGAGCGAAGGCGATGGACGTGTTGAGGTAGCTCACGGGATCGCCTGTGTCGTAGCGTGTGCCTTCGAATTCGTAGGCGTAGATGGGCTCGCGTCCACGCAGGGCAAAGATGCCGTCGGTGAGCTGGATTTCGCCGCCAGCGCCGGGCTGTACGTGCTCCAGGGCCTCGAAGATGTCGGGCGTGAGCATGTAGCGCCCGATGACGGCGAGATCGGACGGCGCCTCCTCCGGCTGGGGTTTCTCGACGAGGCCGCGAACGGCGTAGGTGCGGTCGTCGAGCTTGGCCTCGGGATCGACATTGCCATAGAGGCGGATTTGGTCGCGCGGCACGCGCATCGCGGCAAGCACGCAGCCTCCCCGCTGCTCGTGGACATCCATCAGCTGGCGCAGGCAGGGGCGCCCGGGATTGACGACGAGGTCATCGCCGAGCAACACGCCAAACGGCTCGTTGCCGACGAGGTCTTTGGCCATGAGGATGGCGTGACCGAGGCCGCGCGGCCTCGGCTGGCGCGTGAAGCTTAGCTGCGCCATGTTCTCGATGCGCTCCAGCATCTCTAGCTTGGCGCGGTCGCCCTTGCGCTCCAGCGCTTCGCGCAGCTCGGGAGACTCGTCGAAGTGGTCTTCGATGGCGCGCTTGGTGCGGCTGGTGACGATGATAATATGCTCGATGCCGGAGGCGACGGCTTCCTCGATGATGTACTGAATAGTGGGCTTATCGGCCAGGGGCAGCATTTCTTTCGGGATGGCTTTGGTCGCGGGCAGGACGCGTGTGCCAAGTCCGGCTGCAGGTATGACCGCCTTGCGAATCTTCATACGAATGATTTCCTCTGTACAAGCTCTATCTCAGGCATCTCGCGAGATGCCATACACGTACCCATGGTGACGCGGTGGCTATGGAGGTAGCAGAACGCGCGCCAATAATCGGGACACTCCAGCGCAGCAGCGTGTCTATATCCGCGCCAGAGGTACTGTACTGAGGAGATGCGGGCGGTGTCAAGCGGCGCCTGGTTGCGATACGGTTGTCGTTGTGCGAGGACGAGATACACTGCGAATTCCGCTCTATTTCTTGGTGTATGTGCTATACTGCGGCCAGCGATGCCCTGACCGCAAAGGGGCGGGTAACCGGTCGCACAAGGCGATGTTGCCTGCGTACATCTTTGGGCTGCGCGCGGGAAGGGAAGGGAACACGATGCCAACACGCATAATTGTCGCGGAAGATGATACTGTCATACGTATGGATTTGAAAGAAGAGCTGCAGCGCCAGGGGTACCTCGTCGTGGGCGATGTGGGCGATGGCGTCAGCGCGGTGAATCTGACGCGCGAGCTGCGCCCAGACCTTGTGGTGATGGACATTCGCATGCCGGAGATGGATGGCATCAGCGCGGCGGAGGTACTGACACGCGAGACTCTGGCTCCGGTGGTGCTGCTGACGGCCTTTAGCGATGAGGAGCTGATCTCGCGGGCGCGCGATGCCGGGGTGGTACACTACGTGACCAAGCCATGGCGCAGCAGTGACCTCAAGCCGGCCATCGAGATTGCTCTCAGCCGCTTCCAGGAATATCGCACGATCTCTGATCGTGTCAAAGACCTGGAGGAGACACTCGTCACACGTAAGGTGGTGGAGAAGGCAAAGGGTGTGTTGATGCAGAAGCAAGGCCTCAACGAGCAGGAAGCTTTCCGTCGTATTCAGAAAGCCAGCATGAACAACCGCAAATCGATGAAGGAGATTGCGGAGGCTATCCTGCTGGCAGAGGAGCTCGACGCATAGTTGTGTTCGTGGAACACGGTGCGCGGGCTTATACACGTGGGAATACGTTCTTATGGCACAGACCGCTCCAGCGTTTACAACGCCGACGACTCAGGTTGTCGGCATTCGCTTTCGCCCGGCAGGGCGTATCTACTACTATGATCCCGCCGGTCACCAGCTCAAGGTGGGGCAATGGGTGATCGTCGAGAGTGCCAAAGGTGTCGAGTGCGGACGGGTGGTGATCGCGCCGCGGCAGGTAGAGGCATCTGAGCTGGGCGGCGATGGGCTCAAGCCGGTGCAGCGTGTCGCCTCGGAGGATGACTTACGCCAGATGCTGGTGTACAAATCCAAAGAGAAGGACGCGCTCCGCCGCTGCTCTCAGCGTGTGACCCATCACAACCTACCGATGAAGCTCGTCGAGGCCGATTATACCTACGACGGCAGCCGCTTGACATTTTATTTCACCGCAGAGGAGCGGGTGGATTTTCGCGGCCTCGTGCGCGATCTCGCTTCGCTCTTCCACACGCGCATCGAGCTGCGCCAGATCGGCGCACGTGATCATGCCAAGCTGCTTGGCGGCGTGGGCGTCTGTGGCAAGACGCTGTGTTGCAGCTCGTGGCTGACGGAGTTCAATGTCGTCTCGATCAAGATGGCGAAGGAGCAGGGACTTCCGCTCAACACGGCCAAGATTTCGGGTGTCTGTGGCCGGCTGATGTGCTGCCTCGCGTACGAGAACGACGATTATGTGGCCGCCAAGCAGGAGATGCCGGCGTATGGCGAGATCGTCGCGACGCCGAGTGGCGCGGGACGTGTGGTGGGCATCAACGTGCCGCGCGAGTCGGTCGAGGTGTCGCTGGAAAGCGGCGCGGTGATCACGATTCCGGTCAAGGAGATTCCGGGGTACGATAAGGCGCCAGAGCCGCCACGACAACTGCACAACGGCGAGGGCTGCGGCAAGCCGAACTGTGGCCGCAACAAGCATCGTATGCAGGGTGCGCCGGGCGCTCATGCCGACACAGCGGGTGGCAATCCCGAAAGCCTCAACTGAGACAAGCCCCAGTGATCACGTATTAGGATAGCAGCGATCCTCTGCGACCTGTTGGCTGTAACGCACCAGGATGGCGCGTATAACTGTGTGCTGGCCTGAAAGATGCGATGTCAGTATCTGGCGACCGGACATTGCTGGTTCGCCGGGAGGTGTTGGCATGCATGTGGCATGTGCAAGGTTGCCTGTGGGGTTATGAGGCATGGCTGAGTTGAGTCGCCCGCAGCAGCGGCATTCATTTTCACCTGCGGGGCGGATGGCCCAACCACTGGAGCATCTCCGCTTGCGGTTACAGCCAGCGACGCGCTACATCCGCTCACGCGCCCACGAGGGCCGTCATGCGGCGGCAACGTCGTGGCTGGCGCTACGCCGACGCGGGCCGGGGGCGCGTACCACACAACGGGCGTTCTCCAACCATGCGCCGTGGTTTCGGCAACTGCGCCAGTGGTCGCCGGGCGTGATGCCGCCGGTCTTTGGCAGTCTCTTGTTACTTGTCGCCGCGCTGCTGGCGACGCGGCACGTCGGCGTGCAGCGACCGCTGATTGCTCCGAATGCGCTGCTGCCTCTGTTCATCTTCTATCTGGTAGGTGGTCTCCTCTGGGGCTATCTGCTGTACGTCGCGACGGATGTGAGTTGGTGGTTTTGCGTGGCTGCGGGGGGAGTAGCTACGTATCTGCTGATCACCGCCGCCCTCATCGCTGGACTGCCTGGAGTTGTGTTGGTAGGGGCGCTGCTGGCGGGCGCTGCTGTGCTGTACACGCGCCGGCACGTTGCGAACATTCCCAATGGTGCGCTGCAGCTTACTACCTCCGCCGGGGGGTACAGCCGGGCGCTGCTGCCAGGCGTCGCGATTTTGCTTCCGGGCGAGCGTATCGGGCAGACGGTGGAGACTGGCGAGCGGCAGTACGATTGCCCGGCTCAGCGTGTCGAGGTTCACGACGAGAGTGGGGCGATCTATGACGCGCAGGCTGCGGCTACCGTTGCCTACCGCATCACACCACAACGGGCGCAAGGAGTCGTGGCTCGTGGGGGTCACCTGGAACACTGGGAGGATGACACACATCAGGCGATCGAGTCCGCACTGCACCAAGCGCTAGCCGAATGGGGCGCATCGCATCTGGGAGATGATGGCGAGCCGCCAGAGGGGTTGTTGACACGGACGATGCTGGGGCTGCTGCGGACGTGGAGCCGCGACTCGGGGGTGCGTATCGAGTGGATCAAGGTGCGCGATATGTGGCTGACGCCTGCCAGTGAGACGATTCCCGCCGATGAGTGGCTGGTGGGGGGAGGCGACGCTGAGAAGACCGATCCCTCGCCGCAGGCACAGGCACCGCTAGATGCAGAGGTACACGCCTATGAGTCCGTCGGTCTCTCCAGAACGCAGGCGTTGCCATCTATCGAGCATATGGAGCAGGCGCGTCCGTCGCCCGCGTCGCCTCCTCCACCGCCACGCGAGGCGCTGACACCGGAGGCATTATCAGACGCGTACGATGCTGTGCGCGAGGGGCACATCCTCGATCCTGCTACGATCCGCGACGTGGCGAACGCCTTCCTGCGTGTGGCATCAGACGCCGATCTGAGTGCGACATTCCCCCACGATGCGTTGGGCGCGGCGCGCATCTTACTCGAACGCGCGACTTCATTGGAGCGCGCCAGCAACTCACGCACGCGCGCCAATAGCGACTTTTTGCGCTGAGATCAGTCGGCTCCGTCCGGATCATTCTCATCGTCCATGTCGCCTGCGTCTTCGCCGTGGGTCTCTTCCCAGAGCTGGCGTACGGCGGAGCGCGCGACACTGTAGCTGAAGCCGCGGCGCAAGAGAAATTGGCCCAGGCGCGTGCGGAACGTCTCGTAGTCCGCGTTCGCTACGGCGCGTAGGCGCTGGCGGGCGGCTGCCAGCGCACGCTCTTCGTCGCGGTCGGGGTCGCTGACTGCGTCTACGGTCTCGCGTGAGACACCGCGCTGGCGCAACTCCTGGCCGAGCGCGCGGGACGATCTCGGACTGAAGCGCTCTCGGTTCTCGACCCAGAAGCCAGCAAACTCGCGGTCGTCGAGCAGGCCCATCTGCTCCAGCCGATCCAGTATGCGGTCTACGGCTTCCGTGGACGGCAGGGCACGGTTGCGCTTGGGCGTCAGGAGGCGGCGGCGCACTTCCACACGGCTGCGCGGGCGCGGTGCGAGGAAGTGGAGCGCGGCGTCGAGCAGTTTGCGCTCGTCGTCTGCAGCTTGCAGGCGCGTGACATCGTCGGGGGTCAGCTCGCGGCCAACGCCCAACCCCTCCGCGACGATTACCGCACCATCGAGTCCGAACGCAAAGCGCCCGTCAAGGGAGATGTTGTAGCGGTCGGGATGGTGAGCTTGCGGCTCGATGGCAGTGATCTTCTGTGTGTCCATAGTATAGCGATTATTCTTTGCGCGCGGCGCGCGAACGGAAACCGCGACGCTCAATCAGGGCAGCCAATCTGCTGAGAAAGGGATAGCGGCGCAGCTTGCCAGTCATCGCGTCGGTCAGCAATCGGAGCCACAGGCAGAAGCCGCCGACGCCCAAGAAGCCGAAAAGCAGCAGGAAGAGCAGACCCAGCGCTAACGAGGCGGTGGAATCGGTGATTGCCTGGCCGAGGTTGATGAGCGCGACATAGAGCGCGACCTGTCCGAGCGCCAGCAGCCCGAAGAATGCGAGCGATTGCGCCGCATGCAAGCGTATGAAGCGCGCCCGGCGCTCGTGGGCCAGGAGCCAGATGGCTGGCGCAAAGGGAATTGCATATGCCAGCGCGGCCCGCACGTTTGGGGCGCGCTGGCGTCGCCGGGTCACCTGTGTTTGTCGCCGCTGTTGCGCTGCGCTTTCGACGGCGTTCGTCTGGTGTGAGGGTGGGGAGAGTGGTGCGGGTGGCGTCCTCGCTGGGGGGAATGTGGCGCGGGGGAGCGCCGGTATCGTGGGCAAAGGTGGGATGAGCGCGCCACCCAATTGCGCGCCGGGTCCTGGCGGTGGAGTACGGGTGCCTGCCAGATGGGCGGCATGGGGGTGATCGGCCACCGGCGCCACTGTTGGTGGCGCGTCGCTGGCTGGGTGGGGAGGGGGAGGAGGCACTGCGGGCGTGCCTGGGGCGAGCTCAAGCTCCAGGGGCGGAAGTGGCGCGGTCTGTTTGGGCGCGCTGCCCGGATTGGCGCTTGCTTGCGGGCTGCTTGTAGCGCCTTGAGTGGTTCTCCTGACAGATTTGCCAGGAGCCGTAGTGTTGCCGCTGATGCCGCCGCGCCGTGATTGCGCGCGCGGTGGGCTCGGCTGATTTGGCGTATTAGTAGAACGGCGGCGCCGGTGGCTGGACTGGCGGCGCGGCGTAGCGCTCGGCATAGGCTCCCACAAGTGGCAGATGAAGGTCGTGCCCGGTCCAGGCGGCGATCATCATCCCCAGCCAGGCGCACAGAACCGCAACTACAGCGATTATCGCAATTCCACTGCCAAGCGTCGCGAAGACGAGTAGATGGGCACGGGCGGCGACATCATAGCAGAGTGCCGATAGAATCGACGCCACCACACTAAAGACGGTGATGACTCCAGTCAGCAGGATCGATTGCATGGCGTGGAAACGCACAAAGCGATTATTGCGTTCGTTGAAGTAGACGAGCAATCCGCTGATGAAGAGCAGCAGATAGCTGGCTCCGGCAGCGGTATTCGCCTCGAAGCTCAAGGTGGTCGGACCCCACGATTCGGCTGCCTGCCATGGCACATGCGACGGCAGTTGCTGCGCGGGAGGTTGCGCGCCTGGTATGGGATGCCCTGCGTGGTTCCCTGGCGCAGCTCCCTGCCAAGGCGATGGCGGGGGTGCCAGATCTTGATATGTATCCGAATTCGAGTCTACCATGGCGCTCCTCTCCGACTCCGGAGATAGAGGTGGGGTAGGTGGCTCGCCAGCAGAGGCGCTGGAAGCAGGGAAGGCATTGGGCGTGACGGGAGCGCCCGATGGTTGCGGGCGTAGGCGCGAGCTAGTACCGGAAACGACGCTCCGGCGCACGAGTGTCGCATCACCGGCCAGTTTCTCATTTGGCTTGGAAGGATGGGCCATGTCGCCTCTCTGTTCGCTGGGATCTTGCTCGGCGGATTGCTGATTATGGCTCGATTTCGCCGTTCCTGTGGAACGCTCTTGTTCCCTCTCCATAGAGTCCCCTTGGAGTAGTCTCCTTCTTTAGACGCATAGGCGTGGCAAGCCAGCCACGTCATCCCCCCACATAGCGCAGATACTCGTCGGCCAGCGCGCTGAATTGCTTGTGTGGCCCTGATCCGCCGAATTTCTGACGGAGCGATCCGACCGGCTCCTCGACATCAGCGGCCTCGGCCACCTCAAGCGCCTCAGTGATGATGGTGTTGAAGATGGGTGGGTGGATGCCCGGAATGGCATCGCGCCGCATGCTCATCACGGTCTGCTTGTGCAGTTTGCTCGTTGGGCGGAACCGGGAGACGATGATGCCCAGGCCGAAGATCTCGTGCTGCGCGCGCAAGGCGAAGTCGGCCATGCGGTCGAGTACGAGCGGCACGCCGAGCGTTGAGAGGATATCCGGCACTACCGGGATCAGGAAGTAGCGACTGATGGCGATGCCGTTTAGGGTGATGATGCCGAGGTTTGGCGGGCAGTCGATCAGGATGTGGTCGTAGTGGGGCAGCACATCGCGCAGGGACTCGCGCAGCGCATAGACGGTCGGACTGCGGAACGTTTCGAGGTCGGAGATCTTGGTGATCTTATCCTGGATGCGGTGCAGGCGGATGCTCGACGGCAGCAGGTCGAGCCCTGGTACGCCGCCCGCGACATTCGAGACGCGCGGCATGATGGCTTCCTGCGCGGAGAAGAGATTCGTGCCGTCAAGCTGGTCTTTGAACATCTGATAGAGCGTCTGGCCGGATTGGTCCCGCTCGCGCCAGCGGCGCTCATTGACCAGGGCAATGGTGGCGTTGGTCTGGGGGTCGAGGTCGATGACGAGCACACGCTTCGAGTGTTCGCCGGCCAAGTAGTGTGCGAGAGCGACGGTCACGGTAGTCTTGCCGACGCCACCTTTCAGATTGATGATGCTTGTAATGACCGCCATCCCCCTACCCTCCCGCGCGTAGCTTGTGTGACATCATGCTGCCTAATATGTGATGTTATTTTATCCCACGACTGCATGTGTATCCTAGCCTAGATAGCCGCCGATGTCTACACCTGTGGGAATGTTCTTGCGCCGTTCCCGCGCGGCAATGCGGGGTATAATGGCGACATGGTGGCGCTCAATCCGGTCAGCGTCCGAGCGACACACATTACCAAACAGCCGCACAGGATCATGGAACGCCAAGCACTGAGCAGGTGTCGAGGAACCATGATATGAGACCCACGATTGATAAGACAACATTTGGCTCGATCACCATTGATGGACAGCGCGTCGAGCACGACGTCATCATCCGGCTGAGCGGGCGGGTGAAGAAACGGAAGAAGCGATTGTCCAAGGCTGTCTACGGCACGTCACATGTGCTGTCTCTGGCCGAAGCCAAGCACGTCTACGACAAAGGGACAACGCGCCTCATTGTCGGCACAGGACAGGAGGGCAATGTCACACTTTCGGAGGACGCCGCGGACTACTTCAAGCGCAAGCACTGCGACGTGCAACTGCTGCCGACACCTGAGGCGATCCAGGTCTGGAACGAAGCCGATCATGGCGCTGTGATCGGCCTGTTTCACGTCACCTGTTGAGCGCAGTGCCGTAGGGAGCTTTAGTACTGCCGGTAAAAACGCCCCGCGCCACTCAATAAAGGGTACGTGCCACTGTCACGCCTATAGCATCTTGGTTATTGCCATTGCCGGTGCGGCTGGGGTGGCGGGTGTCGTCTACGGCTTCGAGGGCGCGGCCAAGGGCAAAGAGGCTGTCGAGATTGTTGGCGGGGAGGAAGTCGTCGATGTGCGGCAGGGCGGCGCGCATGCCCGCTGTGACGGGGCGATAGTCGTCCTGGCCGAGCAGGGGGTTGAGCCAGATGAGGCGGTGGCAGTTACGGCGTAGGCGCGCCATCTCCTCGCCGAGCATACGCACGTCGCCGCGATCCCATCCGTCGCTGATGATCAGCACGACGGCGCCGCGCCCAAGCACGCGCCGTGCCCAGCGATAGTTGAACGTGCGCAACGACTCGCCGATGCGCGTGCCGCCGGACCAGTCCTGCACACTGCGGGTGACTTCGGATACGGCGGCGTCCACGTCGCGCCGGGCAAGCTGGCGGGTGATGCGCGTCAGCCGGGTGGCGAAGACGAATGTTTCGACGTTGCTCAGGCCGTTGGAGACGGTGTGGACGAATTGGAGCAGCAGCCGTGAGTAGAGGCTCATCGAGCCGCTGATGTCGCAGATGATCACCAGCGGGCGCGGCTTGCGGCGGATGGTGCGCCGTTCCAGCACGATCGGCTCGCCAGCGGTGCGCAGGCTGGAGCGGAACGTCCGCCGGAGGTCGAGCGTCTTGCCGTGGCGCGAGGGACGTAGCCGGCGTGTCTTGCGCTCGCCGAGCCGCCAGCGGAAGCGCGCCATCAGCGCCCGCGCGTCCTGCAATTCATCCCAGGTGAAGTTCTCGAAGTCTTTGCGGCGTAGCACTTCGTCGTGGCTGAATGTCTGCGTGCGGTCGTTCTCATCCTCCTCGTCGCGGTCTTGTCGCTGGCGACGAGCCTGCGCCAGCCGCGAGGCGGGATGCCGCTGTTGCTCATTTGAGCGGATGCCAAGCCGCTTCAATTCCTCGGCTTGCTCGGGCGCGCGCCGATGTGCGGGGAGCGCCAGCGAGCGCCGCCGGGGCGCATCCTCCGGCTCGTGGGCGGTACCGCCGGTTCCGGGGCCGCGCGCACGCCAGAAATAGGTGAATGCCTGATCGAAGATCGGCTCCTGCTCGTGC
Source organism: Ktedonobacterales bacterium (assembly GCA_036383155.1). GTDB lineage: Bacteria > Chloroflexota > Ktedonobacteria > Ktedonobacterales > JADMIN01 > DASVOW01. The sequence continues at coordinate 1,491 of DASVOW010000093.1, read as the reverse complement.
TTGGAGACGAGACTGACTTTGAGGAAGGTATAGAATTCGTCGCGGCGACCGACATTGATGAGGGGGAGGCTCTCGGCTAGCTCGACGGTGCGCCCTGGCCCGACATCGAGCCCCAGTTCCCAGAGCAGACGGGCGAAGTCTACGATGCGCGCCAGCAGCAGATCGCCGCGTGCCCGCTCGGCTTCGCTCAGCTCTGCGCCAGGCGTTTCCCAGGGGCGTGGCGGCAGGGGGCCGCGCTGCAGGCCATTTGTGCCGCCAGTCTCTTGTGGCTCTCTGTGTTGCTCTTGACTGCTATGAGGATCGTTCATTGCCTGCCAACCTGCCCGGTCGTTTAGCCTCGCACCGAATCACGCACCATGTGTACCAGCTTGCCCAGTAGGTTGCCTGATGTCACCTTCTGGATGTCGTCCTGGTATTTGAGCAGGGCACCGAGGGCATCGCGGGCCGCGCTCTCGGTGAGCTCCGTCTGCCCCAGGGTGACGAGGGCGGAGAGCCAGTCGAGCGTTTCGGCGACGCCCGGCGCCTTGAAGAGGTCTTCGCCGCGCAGCGCCTGGACGAAAGCGACTACCTGCCGTGCCAGCTTCTCCGGCGCCTCTGGCACGCGCGCCAGCACGATGGCGTACTCTTTCTCTAGCGAGGGGTATTCGATCCAATAGTAGAGGCAGCGGCGGCGCAAGGCGTCATGGATGTCGCGTGTCCGGTTCGACGTGAGCACGACGATGGGTGGGCGAGCTGCGTGCAGCGTCCCTAGCTCGGGGATGGTGATCTGGTAGTCGCTGAGCAACTCCAGCAGGTACGCCTCGAATTCGGCGTCGGAGCGATCGAGTTCGTCGATCAGCAGCACCGGTGCGCGCTCGTGTGAGGCATCGAGCGCCTGCAGCAGCGGCCGCCGGATCAGAAACTCCGGCCCGAAGACATCGGCCAGCTTGCCGAGCTTGCCCGAGGTGTCTGGTGCGCCGCCAGTGGATGGCTCGCGTCCGTTGCTCGTGTCGAGCAAGCGGATGTAGAGGAGCTGACGGGCGTAATTCCATTCGTAGACGGCTGCGGATTGGTCGATGCCCTCGTAGCATTGGAGGCGGATAAGCTGCGTGCCGAGCACACTGGCCAGCACACGCGCCACCTCGGTCTTGCCGACGCCTGGCTCTCCTTCCAGCAGTAGCGGCTTGTGACGCTTGAGCGCGAGGTAGATCGCCGTCGCCAGGCCGCGGTCCGCGATGTAGTGTTCTGAGCCTAACGCCCGTATCACGTCATCGATGCTCTCCAGCACCACGGGCTGTTGGGCCTGTGCCTGGGGCATTGGGGTGGCGGTGGCCGGGTCATCCAGGGGACGATCATCCTGCACGTCGGGTATATTGGTCACAGGTCACTCCTCTCCGGTGAGGGACTGATTGGCTGCCGTGAGGCGTGTGTCAGGTGGAACGGAAAAATCCAGGGCGAGGCGCACACCTTATCAGCGAATTGTAGCACGCAGGTACTATCGCACACCCACGC
>DASVOW010000092.1:0-2073 GCA_036383155.1 Ktedonobacterales bacterium | reverse complement strand
GGCTGGCCGGCCACGGTGACGAATGGGGCATCAGCGTAGGTATCAGCGTAGGCGTCGGCAATCTGGGCGGCGGTGACGCCGGGACGCAGGGTGGCGTAGCTGGTGGCGAGAATGCCGCGCGTCATTGGCACGAGATGCGGTGTAAACGCGAGCCGGACGGAGGCGCCTGCATAGCGCGTCAACTCCTGAGCAATCTCCGGCTGATGGCGGTGTCCGTTGAGCCCATAGGCAGACACATCCTCATTGGCCTCGCTGAAGTGAAAGGGTAGCTTGAGAGTGCGACCCGCACCACTGGTGCCGGACTTGGCATCGACGATGACATCCGGCTCGATCAGGTCGCGGAAGAAGGCGGGCGCGAGCGAGAGGAGCGCTGTGGTGACGTAGCAGCCGGGACAGGCCACTAGCTGCGCCTGTGGCAGCGTCTCTCGCGCGAACTCGGCCAGCCCGAACGTGGCGTGCTCCAGAAGGGCGGGAGTGGGATGCTCGTAGCCGTACCAGCGCGGATACAGTGCTGCGTCACGCAGACGGAATCCAGCGGAGAGGTCGGCGACGCGCCTGCCCTCGGCAAGTAGCCCCGGTATCACGTCTACCGCAGCGTGATCCGGCAGAGCGACGAAGACAAGCTCAGCATGCTCGATACGCTCGCTGAAAGTCAGCGTGAGATCGGGCAGGTGGGGGAAGATTGAGGAGACGGGTTTTCCTGCTTCGGAGCGGGCGGTCACTTCCACCAACTCGAATGTGGGGTGGCGCTGCAGGAGGCGCAGCAACTCGACGCCGCCATAACCCGTGCCATTCACCACAGCAACCGGAATCGTCTCACGAGTACCCATGGGCATGTGTCCTTCGCGCGTAAATGCGCAACGTGCGTGCTGGCTACTTCGCCAGAAAGAAACCGCGCCACACTGCCCGGGTGTTGCATGTCATGTACCATTGTGCCGATACGGCTGTCAAGATGCGCCTGAGATTTGTGACTTTTTGTGCTGGGGTGGTAGAATGAAGGAGCGTGTGTATCGTGATCACGCGCGTGGATGGAGCAATGATTGTGATCGTGATAGGTCGAATTGTGCAGAGTGTACTGTTGTCGCACGCGCCCAGATTATGGGCGCATCCCCTGCTGCCCACTTCCTCTTCCTCGTGTTGCTCCTGTATCTGCGCCCGTTGCTAGTGTGTGATCGGGTGGCGCTGACCTGTGATTTAGGCGCAATGCTCTCATAGCAACGGGCGTGATCCTTGGCCTTCTCCGTGTTGCGGTATCAATTGCGGCATGAACGCACCGTATGTTAGCCGGCAATGATTGCCAGCGCCAATACTCTCTGCTGATCAGGTGATCATGCCGATCATGGGGTACCATAGAGGGCGTGCATGAGAGTGATGCGGCAACACGACAGGCAGCATCTGGCGACGAGAAAAGATAGCACAGGACATGAGATAGAGAGACGGAACGCTATGCAGATTTATAATACTGAGTCGAGACGCAAAGAAACCTTTGAGCCGCTGGAACTGCCGGTCAAGATGTACGTCTGCGGACTCACCCCCAAGAATGAGCCGCATCTCGGCCATGCGCGAGTCTTCGTCGTCAACGATGTCGTGCGTCGCTACCTGGAGTATCGCGGATACCCTGTCAAGTATGTGCAGAACTTCACAGACATTGACGACAAGATCATTGCAGCGGGGCTGCGCGAGGGGATTCCACCCTCGAAGGCGGCGGAGCGCTACACGGAATCCTACTTCCGCGATATGGATCGCATCAACGTGCGGCGCGCGGACATTTTTACCTATGTAACCGAGTTCATATCCAACATCATCGACATGGTGCAGGGCCTGATCGATCGGGGACATGCTTACGTCGTTGATGGCGATGTCTTCTTCTCTGTGCCGAGCTTTCCTGGGTATGGGAAACTCTCGGGCCGCGATGAGGACGCGATGCAGGCAGGTGCGCGCATCGAGCCAGACGAGCGCAAGCACGATCCGCGTGATTTCGCGCTCTGGAAGTCGGCGAAGCCAGGCGAGCCGTGGTGGGAGAGTCCGTGGGGGAAAGGTCGCCCCGGCTGGCATATCGAGTGCTCCACGATG
>DASVOW010000091.1:0-4189 GCA_036383155.1 Ktedonobacterales bacterium | reverse complement strand
TGATGCAGAAATTGCGGATATGACGCTGATCCATGTTGCCTTCTATATGTGTAGTACTCTTGCTATATTGCCCTTCGATCAGGCTTCGATCAAGCCGCCACCCAGGACTTCTTCGCCGGTTACGTTATCATAGAATACCGCAGCCTGGCTAGGTGTAATAGCCCGCTGAGCCGTCTGCAGGCGCACCTCGGCCCGGCTGTCCGGCAGTGGTGTGACGAGCGCCGGCACCAGCGCTGCCTTGTAGCGCACCTTCACGCGCGCCTCGAACGGCTCATGCGGTGTCTCGCCCGACGAGAACGTCGTCTGTCTGATAGTGAATGTGTCACGCTCCAGCGCGGCGGCGGGGCCGACGATCAGGGCGTTGCGTGTGCTGTCCATATTGAGGACGTGCAGCGGCTCACGTGCGGTGATGCCGAGACCCTTGCGCTGGCCGACGGTGTAGTAGGCGAGGCCCTGGTGCTGGCCGAGGGTGCGCCCGCTCTCGTCGAGGATCGGCCCTGGCTGCGGCAGCGCGCGACCGTTGGCCTCGGCATAGCGTCGCATGAAGCCGCGATAGTCGTTGGCGGCGACGAAGCAGATCTCCTGGCTCTCCGCCTTGCTGGCGACTGGCAGCCCGCGCTCGGCGGCCATCGCGCGCACCTGCGGCTTGGTGTACTCTCCTAGCGGGAAGAGCGCGTGGCGTAGCTGCTCCTGCGACAGTACATGCAGCACGTAGGACTGATCCTTCTCCTCGCTGAGGCCGCGACGCAGGCGGCGCAGACCCGTGACCGGATCGTCGTCCACGCGCACATAGTGGCCGGTGGCGAGGTAGTCGGCGCCGAGCGCCAGCGCGCGCTCCAGCAGCAGCGTGAAGCGGATGTAGCGGTTGCAGCGCAGGCACGGATTGGGCGTGCGCCCGGCGGCGTATTCGTCGTAGAAGTAGTCTACGATGGTCTGCTGGAACGGCTGCTCGACGTTGACGACGTAGAAGGGAATGTCGAGGGCGGCGGCGACACGCCGAGCGTCGGCCATAGACTCAATGGAGCAGCACTTGTTCTCGACAACGTGCTCGCCGCCATCATCGCTCTCGCTGGCCGGCTCGGACCACAGACGCAGCATGATGCCGACGACATCGTAGCCCTGCTCCTTCAAGAGGGCCGCGGCGACCGAGCTATCCACCCCGCCGCTCATGCCAACTACAACGCGTGTCATATATGAATTCACTATCCTTATAGAGTTTCAACGGAGAGCCTCAGCGCATGTGTCGCGCTCTGGAGTGGCCATTATAACAGTACACATTCTGCCGTATCGGTCCAAGGGCACATTATACGTCAGCCGCGTGCCTTGTCTCAAGCCATGCGGCAGTACACGCACCCTGGGATATGGCGCCGAAGCTCGTCGGGTAGTTGTTCCTCGCAAACCGCGGTACAAGTTCTGCGACTGGGACCAGGTGTCGCTCAACACACATACCAAGATGTGCATAAACAAGGTTTAGCAGCTTACCATTCGATGCCGCATCGCAGAGTCTTCCTCACTCGCCATGCTGCGCCTGCCCGTGCATGACCTCCATCACGCGCTTCATGCGTGTGGGCCAGATGTGGGGAACAGCAAGCCGCGATTGTCCCGCACCGGGATCAAGCAGCAGAGCGGGTCGAGCATCGGCCTCGGATTGGGCCTGCACATCTGCACCATGAGTATCGAGCGCCTCACTGTGGCTGCCAGCGTGGAGAGCGTGCCTGGAGAAGGCTCCGCGTTCTGGTTCACGCTGCCGCTGACACCGATGATGGGAAGAGGCTTGCCGACCGCGAGGTCCAGGCTCGTGACAGTGCCAACCTGCCAGCGTCAGCCGCAGAGCGAGGAGAGTACTAATGCAGTACACTCACGAAGAGGCGTCCGTGGAGGTGCCAAAAGCAATTGCCGAGCGCACGTTCCCGGGCGATAGCGAGATGGCGCGACTGATGCGCGCGACAGACTGGTCCCAGACGCCGCTTGGCCCAGTAGAGACGTGGTCGCTCAGTCTGCGCATGATGGTGCGGTTCCTGCTTCCCAACCGTTTCCCTTTGCTCTTGTGGTGGGGACCAGACTTCCTGCAATTCTATAACGACGCCTACCGGCCGGTGCTTGGAGCCAAGCACCCCCAATACCTCGGGCGATCGGTACGGGAGTGCTGGTCCGAGATCTGGAACGTGATCGGACCACTGATCCATACGCCCTTCAATGGCGGTCCGGCCACCTGGATGGAGGATATCTTCCTCGAGATCAATCGGCACGGGTTCGTCGAGGAGACGCACTTTACCATCGCGTACAGTCCCGTGCCTGACGAGACTGCGCCAAATGGGATCGGCGGCGTGCTGGCGACGGTTCACGAGATCAGCGACAAGGTGGTCTCGGAGCGCCGGGTGGTGGTGCTGCGCGATTTGGGCGCACGCGGAGCCGACGCGCAGTCCTCCGCCGAGGAGGCCTGCCGGATCGCGGCCCAGACCTTAGCTCACCACCCCAAGGACATCCCTTTCGCGCTGCTCTACCTGATAGATTGCGATGGCAAGCACGCGCGCCTGGCCGCGACCACCGGCGTGAAGCCGCAAGACCGTTCGGTCGGCCTATCCGTCATACCGCTTGGCACTGAGACTGGCACGGGGCCAGGCGCAGAGACTGAGAGCGGTACTGTTTCGGGGCAGGAGTGGCCGCTGGCTGAGGCCCAGCGCACCGAGTCGATGCAGGTGGTGGAGGATTTGGCGTCCCGCTTCGAGGCTGTTCCGCCTGGTCCTTGGTCCGACCCGCCCACCAGTGCGGTTGTCATGCCTATCCGCTCGAATATCGCACACCAACTCGCGGGATTCCTGATCGCTGGCGTGAGCGCGCGCTTGCGGCTCGATGACGCGTATGTCGGCTTCTACGAACTCGTCAGCAGTCAAATCGCGACGGCCGTCGCGAACGCGCGGGCGTACGAGGAAGAGCGCAGACGGGCCGAGGCGCTGGCTGAGCTCGACCGCGCCAAGACCGCCTTCTTCAGCAACGTGAGCCATGAGTTCCGCACTCCCCTCACCCTCATACTGGGGCCGCTGGAGGACAGTCTGGCCGACCTCGCGGAGCCGCTCACGCCACAGCAGCAGGTACGACAGCAGGTGATCTACCGTAACAGTGTACGCCTCTTGAAGCTCGTCAATACGCTGCTGGACTTCGCGCGCATCGAGGCGGGCCGTGCCGAGGCCATGTATGAACCAACGGACCTCGCTGCATATACCGCCGATCTTGCCAGCGCTTTCCGCTCGCTCATCGAAAAGGCCGGCATGGCGCTCGTCGTGGACTGTTCACCATTGGACGGAGAGCTGGCTGGATCCGTCTACGTGGACCGTGAGATGTGGGAGAAGATCGTCCTCAATCTGCTCTCGAACGCCTTCAAGTTCACGTTCGATGGCTCCATACACATGGCGCTCCATGCGGTTGACGATGGCAGGGCGGTCGAGCTCGTCGTGCGCGATACTGGCGTAGGCATCTCCGCCGCCGAGCTGTCGTACCTCTTCGAGCGCTTTCATCGGGTGGAGGGGGTACAGGCGCGCACGCACGAGGGCTCAGGTATCGGCCTCGCGTTGGTGCAGGAGCTGGTGCAGCTGCATGGTGGCTCCATCCGTGCCGAGAGTGCAGAGGGGACGGGCACAACGTTTTTCGTGCGTCTGCCGACGGGCACAGCTCACCTGTCGGCGGCTCGCGTACACGTGTCCACCGCGCTCGCTTCGACGGCGCTGGGAGTGTCAGCCTACGTCGAGGAGGCCGAGCGCTGGTTGCCGGATATGCTGCCGGGTGATCTGTTAGCGGAAACGGATGGTACCGCTGCCGCACCACTGGGCGCGACAGCACGCGCCGAAGCGGGCGCATTGGGCCACCTCTACGACGCCGCTCGGCAGATGCCTGGGCGCGCCGAAAACACCGCGCGCGCGCGCATCGTGTTGGCCGACGACAATGCCGACATGCGCGACTACCTACGGCGGCTCCTGAGTGAGCGGTACACGGTCGAGGCGGTCGCCAACGGAGCCCAGGCGCTCGCCGCCATCCGGCGGCAACAGCCTGATCTGGTGCTCGGCGATGTGATGATGCCCGAGCTGGATGGGTTCGGCATGCTGCGCGCGTTGCGGACTGACCCGGCGACGGTGACGCTCCCCGTTATGCTGCTCTCGGCGCGGGCCGGTGAGGAGGCGACCATCGAAGGGCT
>DASVOW010000090.1:0-3030 GCA_036383155.1 Ktedonobacterales bacterium | reverse complement strand
CTCGGCCTGGGTGATGATATCGAGGTCGCGCCCGGTGGCAAGCAGAAGCTGCGTGCGGGTGAAGGGCTCAAGGTGGCCGGAGAGGCGGCTGGTGGTGCGGCGCACACCCTTGGCTATGGCGCGCACCTTGCCGTAGCTGGGGGTGAAGAGCGTGAGGATGCGGTCGGCTTCGCCGAAATTGGTACGGCGGAGCACGATGGCTTCGGTGCTGTAGACGCGGGTGTGTGCTGGCATTGGGATTCTCTGATTTGATGGCTGGCGCTGGCGGGTGATGTGCGCTTTCCACTCATGCTGGCGGTTGGGAGTGGAGTAGCTTACACATGTAGCATACCATTCTGTGAGGGGGGTGTGTTTTCGGCTGTTGGGCGATGCGGGCCAGACAGAGGGGATGTGGCTGCGGCGAAAATGGGAGGGCAGTTGCCTACCGGAGTAAGCAACTGCCGCTGTTGTCTATTGACAGGGTGAAACTGGTTACGGCGCCTTTGCCGGTCCCGGCGCTGGCGCTGCCCCTGTCCCTGGCGCTGCCCCTGTCCCTGGCGCTGCCGCTGTTGCTGTCGGCGTAGCCGTGGGTGCAGCGGTGGTGGGCGTCGGCGTGACGGCGGGCGCCTGGCTCACTGTCAGCGTGACGGATGAGCCAGCCTCCACGGGGGTGCCTACGCTTGGCTCGACACTGATTACATAGTTAGGTGGGTAGGCATTCGTCACCTGGTAGGTAAATTGCGGATTGACCTTGAGCTGGGCGTCGGCGAGGAGGGCCTGCGCCTGGCTCAAAGGTTTATTGACTACATCCGGTACTTTGGTCTGCCCTGGACCGCTGCTCACCGTCACCTTGATGTGCGTGTCCCACGGCTGCTGTGTGTGGGCGTCGGGAGTCTGCTGCATGATGACGCCCTTCTTCACGGTGGGGTCGGTTTTGAGGGTGACATCGGTGTTGGTGTCGATGACGAGGTGAACGGCCGACGCCTGTGCCTGCGCGACAGTAAGGTCCGTGCCGACGAAGTTGGGCACGGTGGTCAGCGCGACCGTGGGCGAGAGCGTCGGCGTGGGCGCGTTACCGAGGAGGCCTGAGAATGCAGACCCGGCGCCGGTGAGGTTGATGATGAGGAAGCAGGTCAGCCCAAGCAGCAGCACCGCCGCGGCGACGATCACGCCGATCAGGGGTGCATTATTCTTGCCGGGGCCGGGGCGCTGGGGTGTGCCGTAGGGTGCGGATGGATGGCCCGTAGCGGGCGAGCGCGGCAGTGTGCCTGCAGCCGGGCCGTAGGGGCGCGTGTTGACGCCGGGGCCACCGGATGGGCTGCCATAGCTGCCAAAGCCGTCATTGAAGGTTGGCTCGTCGTGCAGGATGTTGTTGGGGCCTGAGGGGCCACCCGGCGAGCCGGTGAGCCCGGGACGGCTGGATCGGCCCATGCCGACCGGGCCGGATACGGCGCCTGGGCGCGGACGAGATGGGCCGCTTGCCACGGCAGGGCCGCCATAGGGAGCTGGACCGGTGCTGGGCAGGCCGATGGGGGCAAACTGCGAGCGGACGCCGGCGGACGGCGCCGTTCCCGTCTGGCGGCGAGCGCCACCGGAGGAGCGGGCGAGATTTTCCAGGGCGAAGGCCAGGGCATCGCCGTCGCGGTAGCGGTCGCGGGGGTCTTTTTCCAGGCAGCGCAGGATGATGCGCTCCAGCCCTGGCGTGATGCGCGGGTTGAGGCTGCTGGGTGGCGCGGGGATGTCCTGGATATGGCGCATAGCGACGGCTACGGGCGTATCGCCATCGAAGGGTGTGCGCCCGGTGAGCATTTCGTACATGACGATGCCGAGGGCGTAGATGTCGGCTGCGGGCGAGACGATCTCGCCCTGGGCCTGCTCCGGCGCGTAGTACTGGACGGTGCCGAGGGTCATGCCAGTGGTAGTCAGGCGCTCGGCTTCGGCGTCCTTATACATACTGGCGATGCCGAAGTCGGTGAGCTTGACGAGGCCGGCGTCGTTGAGCATGACGTTTTGCGGCTTGACGTCGCGGTGGACGATGCCGCGCTTATGGGCGGCGCCAAGGCCGAGGGCGACATCGTGGGCGATCTCGATGGCGCGCTCATTGGTGAGGACGCCTTGTTTCTTGAGGTAGCGGCGCAGGTCGGAGCCATCGACGAATTCCATGACGATGTAGTAGCTCTCGCCACTCTGGCCATAGTCGAAGACCTGGACGATGTTGGGGTGCTGGAGGGCGGAGGCGGCACGCGCCTCGCGCTGGAAGCGGGTGACGAACTTGGGGTCACTGCTGTAGACTTCGCGCAGGATCTTGGCCGCCACCGTGCGGCCCATGCGGAGGTCTACCGCGCGGTAGATGGTCGCCATGCCGCCGCGGCCTATCGGCTCTTGCATCTCATACCGATCGCCCAGAACCTCAAGTTCCATATCTCTCCCCACCCGTGGGCGTTCGGCCATCCGATGCGTGCTCTCGCGCAGTTTCTGTGTGTTCGAGAGTACTGCGCTGCCCCGGCGTCGTGACGGTTCGGACTGGCTCATCTGTTGGAGTGTAGCATGCCTACTCTACAGGGTTGAGCCGTAGGTGTCAAGCGGTACCAATGCCATTTGCTGTGGCCTAGCGGACCGTTTGTGTGCGCCCGCCAAAGTGTATCACACCGCTGCTCGTGTGGCGCGTCCATCCCCCTGACGGACTATCTATTTGCATGCGAGCGCGGTGGATATGCACCAAGTATACAGCCATGTCCCAATTCTGTTGTGTGAACTGTTTCATAGCCTGATTGGGTATGTGGGATGATGATGCCCGGTGTCACTTGACGTGGCGGCGCTGCCCTGGCTATACTACGTATGCTCCGCATGTGGGTTTACGTCTGACACACGCGGGGAGATGACGCCGACGTAGCTCAACGGCAGAGCAACGGTTTTGTAAACCGTAGGTTGTCGGTTCGAATCCGACCGTCGGCTCCAGAAGAAACGCTGAACATCATCTGCCTCTGCAACTTGCAGTGGCAGATTTGCTTGTTATCACCCGTGTGCCAGCACAATTGAAGTCGTGAAGGA
>DASVOW010000089.1:0-2078 GCA_036383155.1 Ktedonobacterales bacterium | reverse complement strand
CAGAAGAGCAGCAGGAAGAGCGGGGTCGTGACGAAGACACTGACGCAGTAACCACCGTTCATGAAGTCGATCACCGGGTGGCGGTCAAAGGCGCTCGTGAAGGTGACGGCGGGGAAGCTGAAGAAATTGGCGACGATATTCGACGGGACGTAGGCGATGTTGAACGGCCCGTGCGTCACTACAGGGTAGCGCTGCTGGATCAGGATAGCATAGCCGCTCTCCAAGGGCGAGCCAATGACAGCGAGATTGCGCGCCATGAAGAGCAGCACCCTCACCAGCGCAACCGCTAGCGGTGGGAGCAGCCGCCGCCAGGGGAGGGCGTCCCAGTCGATGCGGCGCGCACGCAGCGCGAGAACGAAGCGCTCGACCAGCTGCTCGCGGTTGACATCCTGCCAGGCCAGGTAGAAGAGCAAGGGAAAGCCCAGCAGCACAGTGGCCCGGCAGAAGAAGGCGCAGGCCAGCAAGACGGCGCTCCACCCATAGTGGCGGCGCAGGGCCAGCAGCAGCGAGAGCAGCGTGCAGGTCAGGCAGAGGATATGGGCGGTGAACCATACACGGCCGCCGAGCGAGAGCCAGAGGTTGATTGAGCCATAGAAGAAGACCACGCTGAAGCTGGCATTGGCCAGATGCGAGCGACGAGTGAGACCGGCCGCACGCGCCTGCTCGAAGAGCAGATACAGCAACGGAAAGTTGAGGGCGGCGAGCAGTGTGGTGAAGAGGATATCGCTGGTGTGCAGCCCCCAGATGGCGACGAACGGCAGGAGTACAAGGGCGGGGAAGGGTGGATAGATGATGTAATATTTGCCGTGCAGGGTGATGATATCCACGGTCCTGGAGGTGACGTGGTCGAGATCCCAGCGCCCCTGGAGGAAGCTCTCCGCTTGATAAATAAAGTGCGGCTCGTCGGAGACACCGGTCGGCGAGATCTTGAAGCGAACCTCAAGGGCCAAAAGGGAAGCGAGTATCATGAGGAAGAGCAGCGCGGCCAGGATGAGATTGGGGCGGGTAAAGACGCCCGCCGCCTTCTCCTTGGGTGCCTGCTGTTCCTGGGTGGTGGTGACCTGCGCGACGGCGTCGATGCTCATGCTCTCTCTATCCTGTCAGCGTCTCGCCGCCAGCAATAGGCGACTTACGGGAAGACTTGCGGGTATTGCCACAATTTTTGTCGTCACATATCAGAGTGCGGGGGTTCGCCTGTGGCCACACGTGACCCATTCTAAGCGGATACAGGGGTTCGGGCAAGAGGTATAGCCGGTTCAGCGTTCAGCGTATGGCGCGAGCACCAGTCGGTGGCGGCAGGAGTCCCTAATCGGCGTAGCATTGGGTGTCGCCTAAGAAGCCGGGAAACGGCGGGAGGAGCAGGCGCAACGCCAATGCCGTTACCAGCTGCAAAATGCGTGCGCTTAGCCGTGCCCGCCCATAGCAGCAGACGCCCCACGTAATTGTCTTATTACCTAGGCGTCTGCCCGAGATGTCACTGCCAGCTCAACTGCCAGCTCAAAGGTGCACGGTGTGGGATGTCCAGAACTGGTGTGCGCCTGCGAGATTGATGGCAATACCAATGAGGCCAAGAGCGATCAGCCGCCAATCGATGCGCGCCTCGCTCAACACCAAGAGGAGGAAGGCGTAGGGATAGCCATCGAAGAGGTAGCGCGCACCGAACTGATACCATCCCGCGGCGTGGAAGAGCAGCACCATCACCACGACCAAGCCGAGCATCAGCCAGAGCACGCCCCGCATCAGGCTGCGCTGCCGATTGCGCCAGAAGAGCAGCAGGAAGAGCGGGGTCGTGACGAAGACACTGACGCAGTAACCGCCATTCATGACGTCGATCACCGGGTGGCGGTCAAAGGCGCTCGTGAAGGTGACACGGGGGAAGCTGAAGAAATTGGCGACGATATTCGACGGGACATAGCGGATGTTGAACGGCCCTTGCGTCACTACTGGGTAGCGCTGCTGGATCAGGATGGAGTAGCCCGATTCCAACGGCGAGCCAAAGATGACGAGATTGCGCGCCATGAAGAGCAGCACCATCACGGCGGCAACCGCTAGCGGTGGGAGCAGCCGCCGCCAGGGGA
>DASVOW010000088.1:0-3353 GCA_036383155.1 Ktedonobacterales bacterium | reverse complement strand
ACTTGGTGCGACATAACTCTTCACATTAAGATGTAAGGAGTTGCCAAAGAGGCCATGTTGATTGCGACCGGAACGATTCTTGCAGACGCCTGTTCGCAGCAGCCACTCCTGTTGTGACCGTCGGGCTACAGCTCACTGCATGAGGTGTCTCTATGGCCGGCGAAAATTCAACCACCGAGCAAGGCGAGCAGCAAGAAAATGTTGGCTTGACCAGCCAGGTCGGTATAATCGAGATCAACTGGCCCAAGACGATCGGCTATTACGGCGGCATCGGCATAGCGCTCGCCGCCGAGATTATCGAGCCGCCCGTCGCCGTCTTTATCGCTGCAATTCCTCTGTTTAAGATGTTGAGCCACCCGAAAGCACCTAAGCCAGTGCGTGTCACGGGACAGGTGCTCGCGGGCGTCGCGCTGCCGGTCGGCGGCGATAGCGAAGCCGCCATTCACCTCTCGCCCTCAGATGCTAGCAATGAGCAGCACCACCCCAGGCAACGGCACAGCACGATTTGGAGCGAAGCACGTGCCATCGCCGACCGCCAGCGTAGCGACCGCCACCGCACGGCCAATGCCCTTGGGTGACTCTCACCTCGCCAAGATGCCACCCTGCTACTCGCTATCATCTCCACGAACTTCCTCAGCCGCCTCCCTACGAGGCTGCACCCGTCCACTAGGCGCGATAGACGGCGCTGGTAACTGCGGAGCGGCGAGGAGGCGGCTGAGAGCAAGCGCCGCTACTGTGCTGCCCCCAATCAGCGCCCAGCCAGCCGGACCTGGGACCGCGAGCCCGACGAACTGGCGCAGCGGCGGCAACGCAAGTGCGCCCGCCGTAAACGCCGCTGAGCCGCCAACTGCGCCCACCATTGCATTGGTGAGGTGCCCCTCAGACCAGCCCGCATCGAGCGTCTGGGCAAGTTGTGTGGCTATGACGCTGGCAAAGGCGACCGTCTGCGCCTGAGCAGGCGTGCCGCTGAGCCGACTGAGCACGTACGCCGCCAGCGATGGCCCAGCCGTCAGGCCGCCGCGACGCATCACCTCATTAGTGAGCGGCTTGGCGAGGGCGGACGTACCCTCCCGCGCGAGACCGGCGAGGTTGCGATGCTCGGGCGGCTGCAGGGCAACGGCCAGACCCGGCAGCAAGTCGGTGATCATATTGACGATGAGGATCTGCCGTGCTGTCATGGGAACGGCGAACCCCAGTGCCGTAGCGCCGACGACCAGGCCAAGCTCACCCAGATTGCCTCCAAGCAGCAGACCAAGTGCGCGTCGCGTATTATGCCAGAAGCTCCGGCCCTCGACGAGTGCTTCGACGAGTGTCGAGAAGTCGTCGTCCGCGAGCACCACATCGGCTATTTGCCGCGCCACCTCAGTACCGCCCCGCCCCATCGCGACTCCGACATCCGCCAGGCGCAGCGCGGGCGCGTCGTTGACACCATCGCCCGTCATTGCCACCGTGTGCCCACGGCGCTGAAGGCTCTCGACGATACGTACCTTGTCGAGCGGTGTAGCGCGGGCGATGACGACTGCGTGTTCGAGCGCAGCGTCCAGGTCGCCGTTGTGCAGCTCGACGATCTCTGCTCCGGTGAGCAAGCTGCCATCATCCCCAACGCCGTCGAGCAGTCCAGCCTCGCGGGCAATCGTGCGTGCGGTGGACGGGTGATCGCCGGTGAGCATGATGACGCGCACACCCGCCTCGCGGCAGCGCCGTACAGCGGCAGGAACGATAGGCTTGAGCGGGTCGCTGATGCCGACGAAGCCGGCTGCTACCAGCCCGTAGGGATCGTCCAGTTCGGCCTGCTCGCCCGTCGCGGAGAGTTGAGGACGTTCGGCCACCATCAACATGCGCAAACCCTGAGCGGCGAAGCCTTCTGCGCGTGCCAGCAGCCGTTCGCGGGCGGCGTCGTCCAGCGGCTCGTCATGCAGTTCTCCGCCGTCGCCCACCCGTCGCCACGCGACGCACCGTGGGATGAGCGCTTCAGGCGCGCCCTTGACGTAGAGGTGGCCGTCCACAACAGCTGCGTAGAAAGCCCGCTCCGGATCGAATGGAAGCTCCGACTCCCGCTCGATACGGATCTCCTCCCCCAGCCCAGCAGCCTCCGCCCCGATAGTCACGGCCACATCGGTCGGATGGGCTGCCGCGCCCTCGGCTTCTGGATGCGGACTGGCAAGAGCAGCGGCGCGCAGCACAGCGCGCAGGTCGTCCGAGATTCTGCAATCGGGCGGCAGTGGCAGGCGCGCCTCCTCTGAGGAGTCGTCATCTGCTGCCGTGGCGACGAGCCGTAGGCTGAGGCGGCCCTGTGTCAGTGTCCCCGTCTTGTCGGTGCAGGCGACATCCACACGGCCAAGCGTCTCGATGGCAGGAAGGCGGCGCGTAAGTGCGTTGCGATCCGCGAGCCTTCGGGCGACGCCTGCCTCACTAACCTTGGTAAGCAGCGGCAATCCTTCCGGTACGGTGGTGAGCGCGATCGTGGCCCCGATAGCGAGTTGGGGCAGCAGAGAGCGCGTGCGCAGCCATCCACTGCCGGCGACGATGGCGCCACCGCCGATCGCCAGTGGAATCACTTGCCCGATGAGTTGGCTGAGGCGCTGGTCGAGGGGCGATTCCTTCTCAGTAGCGGCTGCCAGAGCAGCGGTGATTGAGCCCATACGTGTATCGCGTCCAACCGCAAAGGCGACGGCGCGAGCAGAGCCGGTAGTGATGTCGCTGCCCTCAAGCACCACGCGGGTAGCGCTCGTGGGGCTGTCAGGCGCTTTCAGAATGGGAAGCGATTCGCCGGTGAGGGCTGCCTCGTCCACCTCAAGCGCATGCGACTCGACGAGGCGCGCATCCGCGGTGATGCGATCACCCGTACCCAGCAGCAACACATCACCCGGCACGACATCGCCCGCCGGCAGGAGCACCGGCCGCCCATCGCGCAACACTCGGGCTTTGGCGGCGCCGAGGCGGTTGAGAGTCTGAGCGACCTGACTCGCGCGTCGCTCCTGCCAGGCGCCGATGAAGGTGTTCGCGGCGAGCGTCGCGCCAATGATGGCGACATCGGCTGGTGTGCCAAGCAGGAGCGAGATACCGGCGCCCGCGCCAAGCATCGCGTTGAGCGGAGACTTGAGCTGCTCCATGATGGCGCTCGAAAGCGTGCGCTGCTGCAGCAGCGGAGGCGCCTGCCGCCGACGCGCGGCTGCTTGGGATGTGGTGAGCCCGTCTTCGCTTGTGTGCAGCGTTTCAAGCGTGCTCTCGACGGTCCGGTCGCCCCAGCGCTCCGGGCGCGGGTCGACAATCTGCGCCATTGACTTGCGGGGCCGCTCACCGCCGCGCAGTCGCCACCAGCCGTCGGCAAGGGCGGCCAGCGCCGCGCCATA
>DASVOW010000087.1:0-15669 GCA_036383155.1 Ktedonobacterales bacterium | reverse complement strand
CTCACCCGGCTTACCACCCCCCAGCCCCACACAGCCGCATATGCCAACACCCAAACCGCCACACAGCCATCCACCACCACCAAGTCCCCCACAACCGAATATACCGGCGCCCAGCCACTCGCGCCCGCCCCACACGAAGCGCTCGTCCGCGCCGCCCGCGCCGCCCTCGCCGAAGCCCGCGCCACCCTCACCGCTCCCACCGCAAACGGCGCCAACACCGAGCCCACCCCACCCATCACGATCGACGCCCTCACCGCCCGCGCCCTCGCCCTGCTAGCCCAGGCGCAGCGCCCCACCCTCCGCCCCGTCATCAACGCCACCGGCGTCATCATCAACACCAACCTTGGCCGCGCCCCCCTCAGCGACGCCGCCATAGCCGCCATGCAATCCATCGCCCACACCTACTCAAACCTCGAATACGACCTGGAGCGTGGCGAGCGCGGCTCCCGCCAGACACCCGTTCGCGCCCTCCTCCGCGACCTCACCGGCGCCGAAGACGCCCTCGTCGTCAACAACAACGCCGCCGCCGTGCTCCTCGTCCTCGCCACCCTCGCCACCAACCGCGAAGTCATCGTCTCGCGTGGCGAGTTAGTCGAGATTGGTGGCGGCTTCCGCGTCCCCGACGTCATGCGCCAGAGCGGCGCCCGCCTCGTCGAAGTCGGCACCACCAACCGCACCCGCGTCCGCGACTTCGAATCCGCCATCACCCCCGATACCGGACTGCTACTCGCCGTCCACCCGAGCAACTTCCGCATCGTCGGCTTCACCGAGGCGCCCGACCTCGCCGCGCTCGTCGCCTGCGCCCGCACCCACGAGCTCCCCGTCATGCACGACCTCGGCAGCGGTTGCCTCTACGACACCGAGCGCTGGGGACTCGCCCACGAACCCACCGTGCAAGAGAGCATCGCCGCTGGCGTAGATATCGTCTGCTTCTCCGGCGACAAGCTACTCGGCGGACCCCAGGCAGGCATCATCGCCGGTCGCGCACGCTCCATCGAGCAGAGCGAGCGCCACCCGCTGATGCGCGCCACCCGCATCGACAAGCTCACCCTCGCCGCGCTCGAAGCCACCCTCCGCCAGCATCGCGACGGCCTCGCCGAGCGCGAGATCCCCGTCTGGCGCATGATCACCACTCCCCCCGATGCCCTCCACACCCGCGCCACCCGCTGGGCCACGACAATTCGCTCTTGGGGCCACCGCGCCACCGTCACCGAAGGCTACTCCACCGTCGGCGGCGGCTCCCTCCCCGGCGAAACCCTGCCCACACACCTCTGCGCCCTCACCGCTACCCCTACCCCCAACGACAGCGTCCCATCCCCCATCTCGCCACTAGCCCCCGAGACACTCGCTACCCGCCTGCGCCAGGGAACTCCCGCTGTCGTCGCCCGCGTCTATCGTGATCAGCTCCTCCTCGACCCCCGCACCGTCCTCCCTAGCGAAGACGACCTCCTGCTCGATGCCCTCCACAATGCCCTTTTCACCCCATAATGCCTAGATTCCTTGCATTCTCATCTTCATCTCAGCTTTTCCTCACATGCCACTTATCTGCCTCATGCATCATGTAACTCAGCCAGGTGAAACAAACTGGCGACCATCATATCTGACCATCCAACGCGCTCACCATACAGGGGAGGAAATCGAGATGACGCCGACACCTATGCCATCGCTCTCATCTCGTCGCGCAGGCATGCCACAATGGATCTGGCGAGCGCTGCTGGTTGTAGCAGTGCTGCAGTGCGCCGCCGTGCTACTCGCGACAGTCGCCCACATCGCCGGACTGGTGAGCGAGCCTGCCACCCAGCTCGATGGCGTTGTCGCCGCGATCGCCGTCTGCGTCGTGCTGCTAGCACTGCTGCTCTATCGCCACTACTCCACCCCAACCACCGAGACTACACCTCAAGATCAGCGCGACGACGACCTCATGGCTGCCCAGTTGGCTCCCGAGCTCGCCCCCCTGATGCCGATGACGTGGCAGCCGATTCCTCATCTCCCTCATGATGCGCTGGTTACCCACGATCCAACTCCAGCGACCTCAACGCCACTCCCACTGCATCCCGACGCCCTGAAGTCCGCATAGCTACCTGCACGCGCTGCACTCCCCAGCGCGCCGCCAGCAGCCCGACAAACACAATCGCACCCGCCAACTTACCCTTTACACATCCGTATCGGGGGCGAGCGCATGCGTCAGACGCAGCACAATACGACAGAAGCGCAACACAGCAGCCGCTGAGGCCAGTTGCCATTCCTGCCGCGCGTCGTCATGTGTCCGCAACTCTATCAGTTGCGGCGGAACCGCCGGATGTGGACGTGTAAGCGCCTGCAAGACAAAGACGATGTCGTCACGCAGATCGTGGTCGATACGTCCGGCACGAGCCAGCGCAATCACCTGTGCGACGGTTGCCTCGATCTCACTCCGTACCGCACTCACCTCATCGTCGTCCGCTGGCGGTTCCTCCACTGTCAGCGGCCCCAGATCCCAGGGAATGTCGCCATCCGCCTCCACCTCATCCAGCGTTTCTCCCGCGCTGCCTTCATTCTCCACATGTCCATGCAGCCCATCCTTGCTCACCTGTGCGGAAGCCTCGCCGCCAGGCGTGCTGCGGTCCAGGGTGACGTGAAGCTCGGAAAGCAACGTTTCCAGCTCAACCTGCCAATCCGCCATACACCCCTCCCGGCGATGCTCACCCGCCCACGTTCGCAACGTCGCAAGACGTAACACAGATGCGCCACGCACATTCAGTCGAACGACGTGTTTCCTTCTGGCCTGAGCATGTCGCCCGCGAGCGCGACTATTCTAACATAGTGGTCATTCGCTGTCGAGCCATCCTAGCCGTTGTGCCTGGACCACTGCCTCGACGCGCGACGCCGCGTGTAGCTTGCTCAGTACATTACTCACGTGAAACTCGACCGTATTGTCAGAGACTTGCAGCGTCTCCGAAATCTCACGGTTCTTCATACCGCCTGCCATCAATGCGAGAATCTGCCGCTCCTTGCGTGTGAGAGACAGATATTGCCTGTGATCGTCCGTCTTCAGTGCCCGAGAAACCTCCTCACCATAGACAGCCTGCCCATCCGCTATTGCGCGTAATGCCCCAATCAGTTCCCGCTTACTAGCAGACTTGCGCAGATACCCTTCCGCGCCAAGGCGATGCAACGTTCGCACGTAGCCGTCACCGTCATAGCCCGTTAGCACGAGGATACGCACCGCAGGCCATTGCTCGCGTAGCGCTTGGCACGTCTTGAAGCCGTCAAGCTTGGGCATTCCCAAATCAAGCACAACAATATCCGGAGCGCATTCCTCCACCACATCCAGCGCCTCCTGCCCGTCACCGGCCTCTCCGACCACAACAATATCCGGCTCATCTTCGAGGATGCGCCGCGTCCCATCGCGCATCACCGCATGATCGTCCACCAACAGGATGCGGATCGGCCTCGTGCTGCGAGGCACAGCACACTCCTCGCCTACCACCTGTCCATCGTCGCTCTGTCCATCGAGCCCAGAGTGTGCGCCGCGCCCGTCAGTTTCGCCACATTCGCCATGCTCGTCAAACATGCGCCTGCCTCATTTCCCACCACACAGCAACACAATAACGTGCGGCGCTTACTTATGTCGCATTCCCATATGCTAACGCCACCTGCAAGACCACACGGGTGCCGCCGCTTGCCGCCGCTCTCAACGCCAACGTTCCACCGATGCGGTCAGCACGCTCTCGCATCCCAGCAAGACCCAGATGCCCATCATGCAGTAATGCAGCATAGTCTACCGGAAGCGCAAGCCCACGTCCATCATCTTCTATCTCCACCACCAGCAGCTCACGCGGTCCCCCAAGTCGCCCACCTGTGACATCGTTTACGCCATTGTATGTGCTCAGGCGAACCCGAGCACGTGTAGCATGTGCATGCTTGGCCGCGTTGCGCAACGCCTCCTGGACGATGCGATAGATATGCAGCGCTGTCTCCACATCAAAATTAAGCGCTCGCTCCCGCACATCTTCAGTGCACTCCACACAGATCGAAAGGCGTGTAGAGCCTGCCAACTCATGCCCCAAGTCCTCGAGCGCCGCTGCTAGGCCGATCGAGCTAAGCAACGCGGGATACAGTCCCAGACACAGTGCGCGCAGCTTCTGCTCCGCCACAGCCGACCGCTCGGCAAGGTGATAGAGTTCCTGGCGTAGCCGATGCAACGTTGCGGCTCTGGCAACGTTTCGCTCGCCTGATATAGAGAAGTTAGCTGCCGTGGCTGCGGCATCCTCATGCGTCGTATCCTGGCTCTCCAGCGCATCCGCCAGCTCGGTACAGAAGTCGGAGTGCCGTATCAGATACAGCACCTCCTGCAGAGCGTCGTCGTGCAATTCACGCGCGAGTGTCTCGCGTTGGCGTTCGTCAGCATCCACCAACTTACGCAAGAGCAATTGCTGCTCAGCCCGGGCCGTGACGAGCTGTTCGGTGGAGATCTGCACCTGCTTGAGCGATGTCGTCAGCCCTGCAAAGAGCACGGCATTGGCGAGCGCCGTTGCCGACTGATTGGCAAGCGTCGCAAGCAACGCCAGGTCATCTGCACGTAACGGACTGTTGGTGCGCTTCGAACCGATTACCAGCAGTGCCAACACCTCGTTCGTCTGCGCTGCCCCAATACTGACCAATGCTGCGCAGCCTGGCCACGGGTTTTGCAACACCGGGCTCCGCCACGTCTCCTTCAACGTCGCCAGATTCAGCGAGGCGAGACCGCCAAGCACCTCCGCACGCCCCTCCGGTATCGCGTATGCCCGGCGCGCACGCAGATCTTCGGCTTCGATCAAGCCTAGAATGCGCTGGTCTAGCCCTTCCGGCAGCGCAATGAACGCAATCCCGCTGAGATTTAATGTTTCAGCCAGACCATCTAGCAGCAGATTTGCCACACCCTCCTGGTCGCGCAGCGTCGCCAGTTCCTGGCTGAAACGCTGGAGTGTCGGCCCGAACTCGTAATAGTCACGGTAGAGCAGCGTGTCCACACTGCGCTGAAGTGTGTCTCGCAACGGCGTATACGTTGCGACAGCAATGCAGGCGACGCCCAACGTCAGCAGCTCCGAGGGCAACGTGACCGGCACCTGCACCAGCCGTTGCGCACTCACCACCAGCACAAGATCGGTCACCAGCAGGAAGAGTCCCAGCAAGACATAGACACTCACACGATCGATCAGCGCAAGCAAACTCCCTCTACGCCAGCGAATCGAAGCAAAGCCGAGAGCAAGGGGCAACGCGAGGAGCAGAAGCGCGGCAGCGCTGCTATGTAGCATCGGTCGCTGGCCCAGCAGGAGAGGAGTGGTCGTGCCAAGCAGCGCGGGAAGATATGCCACCACCGCACCTACCCACACCACCGTGCTGATATAGCGTACGCGCATCGAGCGCGCTCGCAATAACGGCAGACCAAGCACAACCAGCCCCAGACCAAGTCCAGCAACCTGCGCCGCACATAGCATCACTGAACCGATGGTGGGCAACGGCTCGCCAAGCCATACTTGAATCAGCATACATGCTGAGCAGAACGGCGCTACGTTTATCGCGATACCTACCACGCGCGCAAAGGTATCATAGGTGCCAGATGTGGCAGAGGCGTCAGGCTCGCCACTTGCTGCAAACTCTGAAATATAGCCAAAGAACACTAGAACCTGTAGTCCCAGAGCACCCGCAAAGACAGCATCAGCTCCGGCCACGCGATCCTGCAGCAACCGGCCTGCCTCGACCACCAGCGCACTTAGTATGAGCAACCCGCAGAAGGTCAGCGCCCGCCTGTCACTCGGTTTCAGCGCCACCACCAGCAGCGCGATAACGAACACCACACAGACAAGCCCAAAGGTTAAATGGCTTTCGTCGATGTGCGGCAGCGAGGTGAGCAATCCCACCGGCATGGCAATACCCAATCACATGCGGCTCTAGCTGGCCGTGATTGTATGCAATTTTGCAGTCATGAACTGCCCGCGCGACGCGCCGATCTTGCCGAACTTTCTGCAGGTGCAACGTCACAAGGCTTCATCGCCTGGCGGTAACAAACAACGGTGCTGGCGAACACGCCGCGATAGATGAGTACGATAGCTTGTGCCTATCGTATGATGCACAGCCCTGCCGGTACATCACTACGCTGTAACGTTCACCACGATTCGATTGAAAGGCCGGGACCCACACATTGTAGGTTATCTGCTGTGCCGAGTCAATTCTCACCATGAGTGAGCATACGATAATTGCAACAACGGCCGCAGCACGCACAGCGCGTGCAAGTCAACCCGCAGTCGAGAGGCGCGCTTGCCGTATCCCCACTCTCCAGTAGCCCATGTTTCGAGACGTGTCTGGCACGCAACATGGAACATCCGGCCCGGGAAGAAGCAGCATGGCATTGAAAGCCCCATCCACCTGCACCAGGTCGTACCCTTCCGAACAACGTTCCGGCGAATGCGGTGCATCTCAAGGGCCTCGCCCCATGGCCACGATATCCAGCCGACACAGCACACTTGGGACCGCAGCTCAACGCGCAAGACCCAGGCTCCGCCGCTGGCAAAGAGCCTCTCGCCTGTTTTCCATCTCATCCATCACCACACTGCCCGTTTTGCACGAGTCAACAACGCGCTTTAGACGAAAAACAAACGAGAAAAAACCTGGACAGCGGCACGTTTCTGGTGTACAATTTTATTAGAACTTATTTTCCACATTCCCACAGAGGCTTCTCACCACGCACCTTTCGCGCGTGGGAGACGATGGGTCCCAGATCGGGGTGAGCCATCCGCCGGCCACATCCCCGGCAATAAGATCGGCAACATTTCCGGCAATAGAATCGGCAATAGTTTCAGCGCTGCCCACTCGCCACCATTGCCCAATTCAAGGGCATTTCAGCCAGCAACGCTCCCAGCGGCAAGAATTCCGGCAAAGAGGCGGCAACATTCCGGCAGCAAAATCGGCAACATTTCCAACGCGCAATCCCCTCGCCGACATGGGAGAGGTCCGCAACGTTGCCCCTATCTCCTGGCAAGTGAAAGGGGCAGAGGTCAGGTACCTGTTCTTGACACGCTCGTATGGCGCCTGCAATACTAACGTGGCCTCGTAGGGCGACTGAGGTGCATGCGGCAACTGTGGGAGGTATATCGCGGCGTCTAAGCAGGGTTAGTAGGATACAAAGGGATCACGTCATGCGCAACATCTACGGCGTCGCCTCCCGAAAAGGCGGGCAAGGCAAATCAACCACAGTCTATACAACTGCGCGGCTCTGTGCACTATATGGCGCGCGCGTGCTGGTAGTCGATCTCGCGCAGCCAGGCACCACCACCGCATCGCTGCGCGACCTGTGGCCAGCCGGTGAGCATGGCGATCTCTCCAGCGTGCTGCTCGCATTCCAAAACTTCCCGCCCGGTGTCGCACCATCAGTCGAGCAGGCCCATACCGCGCTCACATCCGTTGGGCTACCCGTCGTGCTCGCCTCCCAGCCGAGTTGGTCCGGCGGCTTCGTCAGCGTCATCCCCTGGGATGAGCTACAAGCGGACGCTACCGCTCACCTTCACTCGGAGCGGATCCTCAGCGGTCTGCTCGACAGTCTCTCCAATGACATCGATCTCGCACTGATTGATTACCCCGCCGAAGGTGGGCCACTCATGACCACTGCGCTCGCAGCCACGCGCCGCGTCATCGTGCCACTCATCCCCGAGACGCCGGCACTGGAGGGACTCGAAGGCATGCTCCGTCTGCTCGCGCATGCGCGTGTGGCAGGCTATCAGATTGACCTGGCGGGCATCCTGCTCACACGCTGCGACCCCAAGAACAAGCGATTCGTTGAGATCGCACAAACAATCTTGCAGTCTGGCGAGGTGGAAGGGGAACCACTTCACCGCAAGCTCTATCCTTTCGCTATCCGGCAGAACGAATTCTTCGAGCAAGGCTTCCGTTATGGCGAGCCAATCTGGGAGCGCACGTCCAACCCCGCCCATTGGGCAGGCTACGTTCTGCTCGCCGAGTGGCTCCTGCGTGACGCGGGATTGGAGCGTCTCGTCTCGACACGTCGCGGCCCCGCGCTGCTCACACCAGATGTCCGCATCCTCGACACATCCGCTCTCGTGCTGGACGATCCCGAGGTCCGCCTTGCCGACTTCCAGAAAGCCCACACCACAACCCACGCCTGATCGGTCTACATATTTGCACACATGCAACTATGCGCCGTAAAATTACGCCTGCTGTAACATCAACTATGTCATCTCATCGCAGCAGTGGATGGAGAGTGCACCGTGGGAGCCCGCCCGCGTAGAGGTATTCGCAGGGAGCCGCAGCCATATCGAGCAGCCCTCATCGCGTTGATGCTGGTCGCCTTCGCCCTCAGCGGCTTCGGCGCAGGACTCGTCACACGCACCGTCGCAGGCGATGCGCTCTCCCATGCAGGTAGCCTGCCGACATTCACGAGCCACACCCCCACGCAAACGCCCACATCCACATCAGCGCCTGCTGGTCCAACCACCACCCCGTCCCCCATTCCCACGGTAATTGCTCAATCGGGTTTCACCCTTCAGGCAGTTTCAAGCGCAAAGAGTCTGAGCCCCGGCCAGCAGTTCACGGTCGTCGTCACCGCCCTAGCATCAGATCACATCACTCCCGTCGCAGGCCTTCCTTGCTACATGCGCGCGCGCGCCGACGGAACCCCACCCCTGTTCCAGCAATGGCCAGGCCCGCAGGTGACAGACAATGATGGGCAAGCTACATGGACGCTCACCGCCCCCCAAAACACACCGGGCGCATACGGGTTCGAGGTCGTCGCATACGGCCAACATAGTTGGTCCTATCGTTACGAGGTCACTATAATGCTCACCGGCTCGAATGGTTGAACTCCAGAACAACGTGCATCTTACAACTCAATCTGACGTCCAGAATCTCTCCTCTATCGTACTATCCCTCCATCCATAACAAGAACATGCATTCGACGTTAACACTGGGGGTGGTATAATCGTATGTAGGGTATGAGGGCGGCATGGGAGCCGCAAAACGCGATGACGCGTCAGTTCGACGCGGGCCGCGTCCCGCCCGGAGGTAATCTCATGACACAATCTTTCGATAACGACAATCAGAATGATGACACGCGCGAAGTCATACGTGATCACGATACAGCCTCAGCCGCCGAGGAGGGTAACACGGACGCGAACGGGGCAAGTGCGCGTCATAATGATAAAGGTGATGATGCCGCACAGAGCAATGGCGAAGAGATTCGTGACATTCGGACGTCTCGCCCGCGTGCTCGCCGCACATCCACACGCAACGTAGGAGGCAAGCGAGACACGACTGAGGCCAAGTCGGATAGTGGCATTATCCAGTTCTCTGGGCGCACCGCGCGGAACGACCAGCAGCCTGCTAACGCTACCGCATCCACTGATGATGCCGAAGAACTCGCCGCCATTCGCACGCTGGATGAATTAAAGGCACAAGGCTTCACTGCCGATGAGGCAATTCGGCTGATTCATGTCTCCGATCGCCTCGCCAATGGCCGTGAGGCACGCGAGTCGCAGACCACACTGCGCCGGCTGCGCTTCACACGTTGGCTCATCGAGCACGGCGTACTCGACGAATTTACCGCATAGCAGGCATTAATTCCTCCTATGCTCACACGTGTGCTACACCAGATGTCGGTGAATGCCGACACCAAGATCGACATCGGGCATCTCCCTCATAAGGGAGATGCCCGATGTCATGTGTCTGCAATATGGCGGTTTGGGACGCGTCCTATGCGCCAACACGAGCAAGCGTAAGCCGCGCCTGAGCGCGCGCCGCCGCCGCCGGTGAGATCCCACTCGGCTGCACCTTGCCCACATAGCCGGAGCGCAGTTTCGAGCCTTCGCGCCAATAAGCATACCAGTAGGGCCCATGACCCGAGCCACGTTTGCAAGTTCCACAGCTTGGCTTACCGCATTTACGGTATTGCAATTGATACGTGATGTGCAGATCAGTCGGCAAATTCGCCATCTTGCACAACCTCCTCCTCGTCCCGACATCCGCCTGAGCGAGATACTCCTGACATGTCACTACACCCCAAACTCGCGGGGAACGCATTACCATCGTTACACTCCCCGACAGGTGTACAGACGAATAGCCAGCGACCTAAGAATAGAATGGCAGGACTTCTGGTATGCGTCACAACATCTGTGTCCGAGCGCCTGACGCAACACGTACAGCTACGAGAGATAGCGGCATTCGTCCATCGCGGACGCACCACACGCGTCATGACAAACGGCAACGCCATATTTTCACTGCTCGGCTCTATTTCCTACGACGGCTTGCATGCTGAGGTAGTCGCCGTCTCTTCGCACAGTGGGACTTTCGTATATGCACCCTCGAACGTATCACCCATGCGCTGCCATACATGCGCAAGACTTGCACGTAACACCTGAAGCGTTCAGCATGGTACAATTGCGACCGACTGTGACCGCCGACTTCCGATACGAGATAGAATGACATGCGCTGAAGCACGCTGAATTGCGCTGCATTGCCGGCGGGGAGAATGCACGCATGAGAAGAGGATGCCCATGCCCCTGGAACTAGCCAACGATTTGCTCGTGGTCTCGCCCCATGAAGAGCCTCCAGCAGCCGCAATGGTGGTGCGCGCCCTCATAGGCGCCAATCTGGGCACCGCCGAGTATACGCCCGCTCCGAATCGAGCGGATGCTCCGGCTCCTTCCGGGCCAGGCGCGCGCACACGTCTAGGCGCATATAGTGTAACGATTCCAGGAACACAGGCGACTGGGCGCATTGTAGTCTTCTCATATACGGCTCCGGTAACGGCAGGGATGAGCGAGGGGGCATTTGGCGCTCTAACGCGCACCCTGGCTGCTGAAGATGTGCACACGCTGCGAGAGGGAACACTGGCGCTTGACCTGCGCGTGCGCACCTCAGAGACACAAGCCCTCGCTGCGTTGGATTGGGCGATGCGGACTCTGCATGTCCTGCTCGATATGACGCAAGGCACCGCCATCGATCCAGCAGCCCAGCGGTGCTATAACCGTGCCGACCTCTCCAGCTTCACGACGTCAGATGCCCTGGTACACATCACCATCCACGACGAGCTGTGGAATGCCGAGAGCCGCTGGCTGCACACTCACGGCATGCAGAAGTTCGGGCGGGCCGAGTTGGATCTCGTTGGGGTGCCGATCTCATTGGAGCCCGAGGGGCGAGCATTTCTTCGCGATGTAGCATTGGGGCTTGCTGGAGGATTGGCACTTGTCGCGGGCGGCGAGATCGATATGGAAGACTTTGGGCGGGTTGTGGCGATCGGCGTACCGGCGGATGTCGATCACCAGGCACCGTATGGACGTTTGCGATTGGCGGACGTTCCACATCCTGGTGAGCTACAGAGCAACAGTCCAATTCGGCTCCTCATACGGATGGCGCTGGCAGATGTTGCGAACCGCGCGGCCATAGGTGACACCGCAGGCGCGCTGGATGACATCGAGCGAGTGCTCGCCGCTGATCCCGACGACTGTGCAGCATTGACGGCAAAAGCTCGCCTCTACCTACGCGGCGGTCAGGTCATGGAAGCGCTCGGCATCGGCGAATACATTGAGCTACGTGTGCCACATGACTATCGCGGTCCGCTGATTGTTGGCGTAGCGCTGGCCGCGCTGGGCCGCCTCCGCGAAGCGCTGCACGCCCTCGAACGCGCCATTAAGCGCGAACCCGACGCGGCAGAGCCATTCGCCGTGCGAGCCGGCGTCTACGAACGACTGGGCGAGACGCAACTCGCAACGGTAGATCGTGCCCACGCAGACTATCTTGCACACGCCTGATGTCTACGTATGGCTCCTGCCCACTACGGTTCAGTACTACTACCGCTATCGGGGGAAAATCTTGCCAGAGCATCACGATCAAGCGTAACACCTAGCCCTGGGCCCTCAGGCACGATCATTCTGCCATTGCTGATCTTCAAGGTGGGTGTGATCAGATCGTCAGCGAGCAAATCGAGCGTAGCAATGCCGCATTCCAGAGTGATGTCTGGGGTGGCAGCAGCGAGATGCAGCGTAGCGGCTACTCCTACACCGCTCTCCACCGCTGTGGTAATGACGCAACGAACGCCGTACTTCGTCGCTTCATGAATAATGCGCTGGCAAGCACGCAGCCCGCCCACGCACTGCGGCTTGAGTACCAGCACATCTGCCGCTCCATGAGCCAGGATCCTCCGCGCACTGTCAGGGTCACTAACAGCTTCATCGGCGGCAATGAGTACCGGAACAACCTCACGCAGCCTACGCATGCCGCTGAGGTCATGAGCAGGAAGCGGCTGCTCGACATATTGGATGTCAAACTCGGCACAGCGGCTGATGATAGTCCGCGCCTGCTCGAAGGTCCAGCCGCCGTTCGCATCAATGCGCAAATGACGATGTGCCCCAATGGCCTCCCGCACTGCCACAATGCGCTCGACCTCGCGCTCTACGGTCTGCTGCGTGGCGACTTTGAGCTTGACACAGTCAAAGCCGTCACCAACGGCCTCGTGCGCCGCGAGCCAGGCAGCATCTATATCGCTAGCGGCAATCACAGCGTTGACCAACACCTCACGACGCGGTATGTAAGACGGTGGCGCCAACAGTTGGCTTACGCTCATGCCACCGGCCTTACTAAATGCGTCGAGCAGGGCAGTCTCCAGACCACAGAGTGAGGCGGCATGGAATGTCTTGCCTGTGCACTCCAATGCACAGGCAGTGACGAGGCTCAGCGCGTCGCTGAGGCAAAGGCCGCGTCCGTGCGTAATAAGGGCGGGCAGTTCTGCCAAAGACTCACCTAGCGTACCACCACCGAAGGCAGTGAGCGGTGCTATCTCACCTACACCAACAGTGCCATCAGTAGTATGCACCTCCACGATGGCACCCTCCCGTGCACGTTCGGCTCCATGCGCCGTCGTGAAGTCTCGGCTGAACGGGAGGTGGTATGGATACCAATGCACATCATGGACAAACATACCAGGCCGGCCTCTGGCGTTAGGGTATTATGGGAGACGCGGAAACCTAGAGAAATCTGGCTTGCGCTTCTCCAGGAAGGCATTCTTGCCCTCCTTACCTTCTTCCGTCATATAGTAAAGCATCGTAGCATCCCCTGCCAACTGCTGGATGCCAGCCAACCCATCAGTGTCAGCATTGAAGGCGGCTTTGAGGAAGCGCAACGCGATGGGACTCTTCTCCAGAATCTCCTTCGCCCACTTGACGGTCTCCTCTTCGAGCTGCGCCAGCGGCACAACGGTATTCACCAGCCCCATATCCAACGCCTCCTGTGCGTCGTATTGGCGGCAGAGGTACCAAATCTCACGAGCCTTCTTGTGGCCGACGACACGGGCCATATACGTCGCGCCCCAGCCAGCATCAAAGCTACCCACCCGTGGACCCGTCTGACCAAAGCGCGCATTGTCTGCAGCGATAGTAAGATCGCAGAGCAGGTGCAGCACATGGCCGCCACCAATGGCATAGCCAGCGACCATTGCGATGACCGGCTTAGGCAGATATTTGATGACACGCTGCAGGTCAAGAGCGTTCAGCCGGGGAACGCCGTCGCTGCCGACGTAGCCGCCCTGGCCGCGCACGCGCTGATCGCCGCCCGAACAAAAGGCCTTGTCGCCAGCGCCGGTGAAGATTACTACACCAATCTCGGGGTCCTCGCGGCATCGCTCGAACGCATCGATCAGTTCGGTGAGCGTCTCTGGGCGGAAGGCGTTACGTACCTCTGGGCGATTGATGGTGATCTTACCCATCCCTTCGGCCTTCTCAAAGATGATGTCGATGTATTCGCGCACCTTCTGCCACTCGACTGACATGCTCCTACTCTCCTTTGCACTCATACAATTGAACTATGTCAAACTATCACGCCCACGACTCTTCATATTGGGAGATGCAGAACTCCACCACCAGCGCGTCAAACTGATCGGGGCGCTCCAGGTGGACGGTGTGTCCCGCACCGGCAACAATCCGCACCTCCGCGTGGGACATGCTCACGGCCATATCTCGCGCGGTAGCCCAGTATTTGGCATCCAGCTCGCCCGTGATAAGCAACACTGGAATCGCCAGTTCTGGCAGCCTCTCGTAGAGTGGCGGTTGCGCACCCGTTCCCACGCCACGCAGGCTATTTGCAAGGCCATCCGGACGGTTATGCAGACGCTGCTCGTGCAGAGATGCACGGATGGCCTTTGGCAATGCGCGCTGGCTGGCAAATAGCGGCAGGTTCTCCCAACGCTCGACGAAGGCGGCAATGCTGTCACGCTCTATGCTCGCCGCCAACGCCTCATCGCTCGCTCGGCGTCGCTCACGCTCGCCCGCGCTCGCCAATCCCGGCGAAGCGCTCTCCAAAATCAGCGCGCGAAAGTAGCCGGAGAGCGCTGTATAGAGCGCAATGCGCCCGCCCATCGAGTAGCCAAGCAAGATCGCACTGCCATGTTGCACACCAAGCTCGGCCAAAGCGGCGATGATGTCGTCGCGGCAGTGCTCGATGCGATAGCGGTGCGGATCGCTAGGCGCATCCGACTCCCCATGGCCGAGCATATCCAGCGCAATCACGCGGAACCCAGCGTCTGCAAACCTGTCGAGATGCGCTCCCCAGCCAGAGGCGCTGCCTGTGAAGCCGTGCAGCAGCACGAGTGTTCGCTGCTCGGCCGAGTGCATAGCAGGTTCGCGCGACTCGGCGTTGAGGTGGATGCCGTTGACGGCCATGCGAGTGGAGGGCATCAGCGATCACCCTTCTCGTTGAGAGTGGTGAGGCGATGCTCGGCAAGGGCATGCTCGACTGCGCTCCAGAGCTTGCGGTGCATGGTGACATTGCGCTCCCGGTCGGTGCGCACCTCGATCACATGCAAGCCACCTACCTCGAAGCTCGTCGACAGTGCCTTGCGGAAGGAGTCCCACGTCGCGGCGTAAGTGAAGTTCCCACCATACACGCGCACCACCGGCTCGAAATCCAGCCCTGTCGGCGTGCCAAAAACCTGCTCGAAATGCTCCGGGTAGGCTGCCTGCGGTAGGAACGAGAAGATGCCACCGCCATCGTTGTTCACCAGCACGATGGTGAGGTCAAGCTGATGCAGCCGCGCGGCGAGCAGGCCATTGAGGTCGTGATAGAAGGAAAGATCGCCGATAACCAGCACAGTTGGCGTGTCACCACCAGAAACAGCGCTGACGCCGAGTGCGGTAGATATCACACCGTCGATACCATTCGCGCCCCGATTGCCGAGTACGGTAACGCCGCCGCGCCGCCGCGGCCAGAAGAAGGTGTCGCAGTCCCGCACCGGCATGCTGCTGCCCGCAAAGAGGTTGGCTCCGTCTGGCAGTAGCTCAGCCAACTCTATGAAGACGCGCCCCTCAAACGGCTCCGTGAAGTGGCTTATCGCGTCTGCCAGCGCCTCACTAGTCACAGAGTCCGCCGCCTGCCAGAGGCGCAGCCAGCGCAGACGCAAGGGCTCTATGTTCTGTGAGCCAGGCGTAGACTCGATGAGTAACCTTACTATCTCGGCGAGCCGCTGGCAGAGCGCGATAGGATCGGCGTGCAGCACGTCGGCAGCGAGCTGTGTCGGCTCCTCCCAGCGCCCCGTGCCATCAATCACAATCTGGCGGCTGTGGGTGGCATACCGCTTGAGATAGAGAAGCAGCGGCTTAGAGGTAGGCATCGTACCGAAGCGCAGCACCAGTTGCGGATCCGCACGCTCCG